>DASXUZ010000198.1:0-13326 GCA_036504555.1 Prolixibacteraceae bacterium
TAATTCCATTGTAAAACGATCACTGGTCAAGTACTTTTCGTATCTGTCAACTATTCTATAATTTAAGGAAGTGGGCTGGGTATTTAAGGATTGTCCATTAAAGTAACAAAACCAATTATTAAATTCTATCATTCCATTAGAAACCTTCAAATCATTAGTTACTATAAGTGGGGGAAGCCAAGATACATAAAAGTAAAACTGGGGAGAATAACGTACTTTTATAAAAGTAAAGGAATACTTAATATCTAAACGATCTAAAATTGAGTCATCATCGGAATTATCAATTTCGTCATTTTGAAGTATTATAAAGTACTTTATTGCTAAAATCTCGATACGCTCTTTTAATGATTCTTTCTTATTATTTAAGGAATCAATAATAAGGCTTCTTAATGGTGACATATTAATTAGTTTAAAGGTTTAATTTTCACACAAACATTTGTTGTAGCAGTCCTTTTTTATATTGTTCGGTCTTACTGATCTGGTTAGTGCAACAGTTAATCTTTTCATCAATAGCTGATATGAAACTGGCGATTTTGGTTTGTTCTGCAAGGCATGGAAACGGTAAAAGTATATCTGAAAAATATTTATAACTGATCATCTTACCATCTCTAATTCCTTCCAATTTCAAGTTTAATAATTTTATGTAGGATTCTGTTTTAAAATAAAATTTGTAAAACCTTTTGTCAATCTCAACTTTTGACCGAAGAATAATATATGCAGGACTACAAATGCCTTTGTAATTAGAATATTCAATACCACCTTGAAATGATCTTAAACTAATAATGAAATCCCCAATATGGACAACTTTATAGCTATCAACACTTTTATCCATTACAGAAATATTGAAATTTATCAAATCCCTTGGTATTGCTCCATGCTCCTGAGTTATGGCTAAGATTTGTAAATCTGAATTATGATTTTTATCTGAAATATTCCCAAAAATATCATTCCCATTTCTTTCTTCCCAATCAGGAAATTCATTATCCTTATCATCATTGAATCTTATTTCCTGATCAAATATTTTTTGCAACATCCCTTTTTTATATTGCTCCAAAAGATTTTTTTTTCGTTCCAGTTGAGTCAATCGTTCATCAACAGTAATAAGAAATGCGACAATTTTGGTTTGTTCTGGAAGGGAAGGAAGTGCTAATAAGTAATTTTGAAACTCTTTAGTTGTAAAACTTGCCTGATTTACTGCTGGCTTCGTTATTGATTGGATATAATCTTTATAGTTTTTTAAATTAAAGTTGTAAAGTATAAAACGAGTATTTACTTCATCTTTAAATGAAATCCGTAAAAGATTTGTGGTAAAAATAGTATCTCTTTTAAGTAAATTCTCAAACAATGCAGCTTTCCCAATTTGAGCCAAACTATTGATAAAATTAACTAATATATCATTATTTTTAAGGTGATAATTTTCAAGGTTTACGCCTTGATCGTCTATAAGATACCAATACTTAATATCTTTAACATCTAACTTCCCGTTCTGAATATTATTTGATCTTAATATAGGTAATCCTATATCAATATCACTAAGTTTGCGAGAAACACCGCTTTGCATTTGTTTTGTAGTTTCACCCAACTTCTTAATTTCCCATTCACCTGTATATTCAGAAAAACGCAATACTGGTATATTCCTTTTCTTTTCCATGAATTAAAAAGGTGTTGAGATATTAAGTTGTTTACAGAACTCAGCAATGGTTTTATTGGTTTCATCCATTTGTTTGTCCAGTTCAACCAATTCACCTGACATTTTATTTATATCAATGCTGTCAGCAGCTTCAAACGTGTCAACATATCGAGGTATGTTGAGGTTGTAATCATTTTCAGCGATAGTTTTTAAGGTTGTAACCTTACTGTATTTGGGTTCTTCTGTACGGTGGCGATAGGCTTGTATGATCTTGTCGATATGCTCAGGCAACAACACATTTTGAGTCTTTACCTTGTCGAAGTACTGGCTGGCATCAATAAACAGAACATCTTCTGGATTTTCACGACACTTTTTAAACACTAATATACAGGTTGGGATACTTGTACCATAAAAAATGTTGGAAGGTAAACCGATAACAGCATCCAAATAATTACGGTCTTGGATCAGGTATTTCCTTATGTGTTGCTCTGCTCCACCCCTGAACAAGACTCCATGAGGCAATACAATAGCCATAGTGCCATTATCTGCCAAATGGTGTATCATGTGTTGAACGAATGCAAAATCGGCTTTACTTGATGGTGCAAGCCTTCCATACTGGCTGAAACGATCATCACTCATAAACAATGGGCTTGCACTCCATTGTGCTGAAAACGGAGGATTGGCTACAATTGCTTCAAATTTATGGTCAAGGTGTTGTGGGTGTTCCAGCGTGTCCTCTTGTTTAATATCAAACTTACGGTAATGTACATCATGCAGAATCATGTTCATTCTTGCCAAGTTATAAGTAGTACGGTTCATTTCCTGACCGTAAAAATTACCAACTTCCTTCACTTCTTTAACCACACGTAGCAGCAATGAACCTGAACCGCATGTAGGGTCATATACTGAACGAAGTTTAGTTTTACCGGTAGTTACCAGTTTCGCCAATACCATGCTCACCTGTTGCGGAGTATAAAACTCACCTGCCTTTTTTCCTGCACCAGAAGCAAACTGACCAATTAAGTATTCGTAGGCATCACCCAACACATCCGCTTGTGCATTTTCCAACTGGAAGTCAATCTTATCCAAATGAAACAAAACCTTTGCTATGAGTTCGTTTTTAGCTGATTCTGTTCTTCCAAGTTTTGTTGAGGTTAGGTCAAGGTCTTCAAACAGGTTATCGAAATCATCTTCACTGGCTGTACCCATTGTACTCTGTTCAATGCTGATCAAGATTTTACCAAGGTCTTCCAATATAAAATTTGTCTCTCCCTCAGTATCGGCATTACCACGTTTGGCGATCTGGCTGAACAGTTCCGCAGGTTTAAGGAAATACCCCAGTTTGGATAATGCTTCCTCTTTGATAGCTTCAATATACTGGTGTCCAATTTCAGTACTTTCATCAATATCGTTGTACTTAATACCATCTTGCTTTAAAATCGAGTCCGCATAACGAACCATCTTTTCTGATAAGTACTTGTAAAAGATAAACCCAAGGATGTAATCACGAAATTCATCCGCATTCATTTTGCCCCGCAAGGTGTTGGCTATATTCCATAGCTGTTGCTCTAACAGCCGTTTTTGTTCTTCTGACATTATATAATTTTAATCGAAAGTTCAAATCTACATAATAAAAGCAACCATTACCATAGAACCATCCTTTTATTTGATGAATATCTCATTTCTTTATAAGGTCAATTTACCATTTGATAGGAATTGTTTCCAAGTAATGTTGAAGGGATTGTAGTGACTTCTTTAGCTAATTAATCCTTCAGACAGCAAATAGTCAAAGCTACCTAAGAATCTGATTTCTGCAATTTTGTTTATACTTGGAGCAAACTTTCAGGGGATTAAAGTTACCTGCTTACTCATTATTTATTGACCTACCCAGAGTTTTAGTAGGTCCGTTTGGATGGATAATATGGCAAACTTTCAGGTCTATTTTCAATTATTTCCTGTTTTTGGTACGTTTCTGAAAGTATAGCTGGGTTCAAACATCAAAACAAAGAGTGAGTTAGCTATAGCTAGGTGGTTAACTTACACCACTTATATACTAAGAGTCAACATTATGCCCTTAATAATCTACTTGCCTTTACCCTGAAATAAACATTGACACTAACTACCTTGGTTCAGTGCACTTTCAGTTATTTCAGTGATTAAGAGAAACAGTCTATTCGATTTATTATCTGGCAATTAAACTATCTAAATCTTATAATAATTTGAAAGTTTTTGTGAATTGTAGACACTAACTTTCATCCCTGAAAATTGGACGGACCAGAGTAGCATCCAGAAGCATAATTTTCATGATCTCAGGATTGCGAGTTTTGAGTATTTAGTTGGCTGGATCAACCTGAAGGCAGGCATATATAAAATATTTCTGCAAGGATAATTAAGAAATTACTCGCATGTGTAAATGCGGCATCAGGAAGACTTTAAAGAGTTATCACAGTAAAAAAATCTCATAAAGGCTTATAATCCAAGAGGATGAATGAATAATTCAGGTATTCTATCAAGTGAATCCGAGCTTTAATAAGAGTACAAAATACTTTTATTATTCATAGATTTCCCCTTTCGTACATTTAACACATTTTCTAGCCTTATAAATCAAATGTGATCTTAAATTTCTCACAGCAAGGATAATTGCCACGGTTTAGAAACTTTATAAGTCCTTTTCGATCACATTAAAATTTGAAGTAATATGAATTAGTTAATTCCGCATATCCGAAAAAATTCCTCCTCATAAACAATCCGAATATCGTAACCTTGAGCATTGAATTGATTTATCTTTTGTATTTTAGATGGACCGGGAGCTGAACCAGTAATGACAAAATTAGTCCTTTTAGTTATGGAAGTATCAATGTCTGCTCCCATTTTTTTGACCAAATCAGCCGCTTCCTTTCGATCAATCGAATTTAATACACCAGTAAAAACAATTTTTTTTGCATAAAAAGGGCTGTTACAATCAGCACTATCCAGGTCGGGTTTCAATACATCTCCGCAAAGGTGGTCATGCCCTTCCGGTGTGAAAAAGTTACTTAATTTTTCTGAACGTGGCCTGATTTTAGAATAGTCTGGGGCAATTCCACGCATAAGATTCATATATACTTTTGCACAGGCGACTGCATCGCATGTTGCATCATGGTGGTTACTCAACTCAATTTCAAAAGCTTCACAAATTTCACTCAACTTATAGCCAGTCCGTGAATAAGTACAATCACATTCCATTTCTGGAATTACGCGGTCGTAAAAATCAAGAGTCTGGTGAAGACAATTAATATCAAAAGAAGCATTGTGAGCCACAAGTTTTTTACCCTCAAGTAAAGGATATATTTCATCCCAGACAACAGGAAAAATCGGAGCGTTCTCAGTCATTTCTGGAGTAATCCCATGAACATTAATATTTCCGGAGGCATATTCATTCCTAGGAGGTTGAATTAACTTTGAGAAGGTTTGAATGATTTCTCCGCCCTCAACAATAGCTAATCCAATTTGGCAAATACTCCAACGCTTGCCAATAGCTGTTTCAACATCAATTGCCACAAAATTCATGATAATTATATATTAAGTAAACGTACTCTGACATTAATCCTCCAGTTAAATTGCCTATTCTACCACAGAATTGCAAATCAATAATCAATGCTATTCTTTAGTTCATTACTCTCAACGAGTAATTTCATCAAATTCCCATTTTCATAAGTAATAACGATTTCTAATTTTTCACTAATTATTAGTGAAATGGTATTTTCTAAAGTTCCAACGTTCATAAAATTCCAAAAGCATGAAAAATCAGCTTTACCTAAAGAAATTGCTGATTCAGTATAACCATCATCTTTTTCATAAGGATTTAAGTAGGTTTCGTAGTACAATTCAGTTATGAAATATTTCTGATTAATTTCATTCCGGATTTGACTATAAATATCAACAACTTTACTAGCTAGATTGGGTTTAATATAAACTACCCCTTTACAAAACTTATTATCAAAGAATAAAAAAAGCAACATTTCAGTTTCCCTACCTGCAAATTTGGCCCCATTACAAAATAATGCATCATTTTCATCATCAATTGATTCTAAAATAATTCCAGTTTTGGTTACAAATTTTTCTTTTACGTTCTCTAATGAACTACCAAATTCAATTCCTAAGAATCCATCTAATCTCAAGTTATGCATATTACTCTATTTTAAAATTATTTTTCTATGTACATTTTTAAAAAATTCATATTATTAGTTTTTAGGGTAAAACCATCCTGTCATTATTTTTTCGAATCATATTTCTTTTTAGAGCATACTCAATGCCTTGTTTCATTGCTTGCTCCACATTAGCCCCGATTCGAGCATACCCAAATAATCGAGCGGTTTCTTTTATTAAATCATCTTCAGGCAAACTAATTTGATTAGTCAGTATTTCAAGTAACCCTGCTGCTATCTCTTCTCTGGGAAGGTCTTCTGAATTCCGTTTTTGTGTTTCATTCATCGGAACCCTGAATGACTTATATAACTCTGGGTTTTGCTCTTGTTTCCAATAAAAGAATGTACCATTTTGATGGTTATACCTTAAACTTAATTGAGTGTACAGACTCTCCAGATAATCATTCAGTCTAACACCTAGACGAGTGATTCCCCATGCCATTAATATACGTTTTGACAATAAAGTATGACTAATAGGAGCCTCAATTTGAATAACCTGACAAATCTGATTTAATATTTTTTGCATTTTTCTGGACTCAAAAAATTCATCAGAAATAGTCAGGGAGGTTACAGGCAAAAAACAAACCTTATATTCTTGATCCTTCTGTCTGTGTTCTATAACATGCTGAGTGATACCCTGAAGCTTAATTGAAGCAAATTGCTCTCTTTTCTCTTGTATTCCATTCTCAGCTTGTATTACAGACTCAACACCTCCTAGAATTTTCTTTATTGGCTTTTGGGCTCCGTCTAATGACATCTTAATATCCTGAAGCACCTTATTAGGGTTATCCCACCAATCAGGTGACCAAAGTTTATAAATATTCCAACCTAACAACCTTAGGACTTCCATCCGGACCACTTCCCTATCCTTGGCTGTTTTTGCCGATTTATAGTTTTCTCCGTCAGTTAAGATACCTAAAATATATTCTGAAGGGTTCTTCGGATTAACAACTCCAATATCTATTCGATAACCGGAACAACCAATATCTGTATGGACAATATATCCTGACTTTTGAATTTCGTCAGCAACCAGTTTTTCGAATGAATTTGGTTTTGATTTTCGTATGTAATTTTTTTGTGTTAAGGCCATTTTACCCTTTTCAGAATATTCTAAGAATGCCTTTATGCCTGCCACTCCTTCGGATGCTGTTCGTGTAATGTCAATTTGATCGGATCGAAGTGTTGAATAAACTTTCATTTCATATCTGGCCCTTGAAACTGCTACATTTAACCTTCGCCATCCTCCATCGCGATTTAAAGGACCAAAGTTTAAACTAATCCGGCCATCCTTATCTGGTCCATAACCCATTGAAAACAGAATTATATCCCTCTCATCACCTTGCACATTTTCCAGGTTCTTAATAAATATTGGCTCATTCGATTCTATGGAAACAGCTTCTAGTTCGGGGTGTAGTTTTAAGGCTTCAGTGAGTAAATCTTCAATGAGATTCTGTTGGGCCGAACTAAATGTAACTATACCAATACTTCTTTTTGAAAGTATGGGGTCTGCTAACCGTTTGAGAACCTCTACTACAATTGCAGCAGCTTCAAATTTATTTTGCCTGGTCTTGCCCCTATCATAAAAGCCAGGAACATAAATATTATTCACCTTCGTTGCAATGTCATCAGGGGAAGGAAATGTCATTAGCTTATTGTCGTAATAGTTGGAGTTACTAAAGGCAATCAAACTTTCATGTTTGCTCCTGTAATGCCATAACAAGTGTTTTGAAGGAATGGACAAAGCCAGGCAATCATCCAAAATACTTTCCAAATCTTCCTTCTCAGCATTCTCTTCATCAAAATTATTAGTTGAAAAGAAGCTGGTAGGCGGCATTTGTTTAGGATCACCGACCACAATAACATTCTTTCCACGAGCAATTGCACCGATAGCTTCACATGTTGGCATTTGCGAAGCTTCATCAAACACAACCAAATCAAATTTTGAATGATCAACATCAAAATATTGAGCTACTGAAATCGGACTCATCAACATACAGGGACACATTCGTGGTAACAGGTTTGGGATTAAATCAAAAAGCTTTCTCACCGACATCCCTCGGCCTTTGCTCCGGATTGCTCTCTGGAGTATCCCTATTTCTGAACTTTGGGATGCTTCCTTTGTAAACGAAGGAATGGAAGAAGCCAGTTTGGAGTACAATTCTGCTTTTGTTAGCTCTTCAAAGTACATGCTTTTCTCTTTGAACTTTCTGATTTTATTTTCAAACAACTTCCCATTAAATGATGACAACTGTGGATCATGTGAAATTATACGTTCAGAACATTGTCGGTATAAAGCTTTCTTGAAAGAATTGACAACCTCCCCATTTTTCAGCTTTCCACTTTTATATATTGAAACTACTGGTTCTAGACCAAATTTCAAGGCTGTTTCTACAGCCAGATTCCAACTTGTCCAATCCCTTAAAGAATCAAGATTTTCATTCCATTTTTGGGCCTTTTGCGTCCAAATATCATCCCAACCAAGGGTTTTATCGTCATTATCTGAAAAGATAATACCCAATAATTCTGACAAACACTTTTCTGTTTCTGTAATCCTGTCATTAATACCAATGAAGGATTGCAATATTTTTCCGTTAACCTGAAAATATGTCTGGGACCCTTCAGCGAGTTGAACTGAAAGGTCGGTTCGTATCTGCCTTGCTGATAATGGATCATTAGTCAAGCTTATCGACAATTGGTGTATCCTTTTAACAGCTTCACATATTTGAATCACCTTCGTCCAGTCACTATTCCCATCATTCCAAAGGAAGTCAAGTGTTTTGGAAAGCAGATGAGTGCTTCCATCCAGAATTTCCTGTTCTTGTTTGAATAAGATGGATCGCTCCAAACAGGCAACAATATTCTGCTTGTTAACTTTCCCAGGCTTTGACATTGAATTAAGTGATTTCAATACTCTATTCTGCTCTAACCACCTCGGAAAAAACCATTTTACTGAAGCTGAATTCCACTTTTCCAATCCGGACTCAGCATCAAATTGTAAAATGTTTTTATTGAAATCGTTGAGCAATTCTTGACGGTAACCATCACGTTTTATTCCATGTTTAGAAAGACCAATGATGTTCCCAAGGGTGTTATCAACATTCCCCATACACATTATTTCAGCAGGGGTATCGTTTAGACTGAGGAGTTCTTTGGCTAAGTGAGTTGCAGCTATTTCCTGTTTTTTGCTATAAATGGGAATTTCAATTTTCAAAAGCCCGTATAATTCTTTTCGGCTTTGTTTTAGTTGGGCCAATATTTTAATATAGGATGAAATCAATTCAAATGCATTGGCTTTTGCAAGTTGACTATATGATGTTGTCCTTATTTCTGATAAAGGATGGTCAAAAGGATGTCCACAAAGTAATCCCACGTTTTGTAATTCATCAACAATTTCTGCGTATTCAACAAATTTGCAACTGTTTAATCCATCGAGAAATCGTTCATCCAACGAAATACAATCAGGTGCACCATTGAGTTGTGCATATCCGGTAAAGCAGTCAAACAAGGAGAATCCTGAAGGATGTTGTTTATGGAGTGATTCCACATAATCATTGAGTTCAGTTCTTAGAGCATGTAGTCTTTCTGCTTCAATTTGATATTCCAGCGGAGAGGACTTCTTTATCACTTCTGTTGATTTTTGCAACTGTTCCAGAATGGTTGATTTCTTCGATTTGTTGGAATGTAACTCAAGACAAAATGGATCAAGACCAATATCCGTTAACCTCTTTTGAACAACTGAAAGCGCAGCCATCTTTTCAGCAACAAATAAGACTCTTTTCCCCTGATACAGGGCATTGGCAATAATATTTGTAATAGTTTGTGATTTCCCGGTTCCAGGAGGGCCGTGCAAGACAAAACTTTTATCCTGAACTGCTGCACAAATGGCTTCGAGCTGAGAGGAATCGGCACTAATTGGTAACGCAATATCTGAAGGTAAATACTCCTTATCAAGATTGGATTCAAGAACAAGTGTTTCACTCGTTTCCCATTCCATTTTGCCTGAAATAAGGCTGGCAACAATTTTGTTTTCTCTTAGCTTATCAGCATTATTATGAATATCGTTCCACATTATAAATTTGCTAAAGGAAAAGGTGCCTAAAAAAGACTCTTCTTCGACATCCCAACGAGTCTGAGTCATTATTCCCTGCCGAATAATGTTGAATATTCGTTTCACATCAACACCACTTCCATCTCGTGGAAGATCATCCAATCCGTTGATTACTAACCCAAAATCTTGACGGAGCATTTCCAGCAAAGTAATGTTCATCAAAGTTTCCTCTTCCCGACTTCGGATCACATACCCCTTTTGTGCCGATTTCCGGATGATTTCAACTGGCAGCAGAAGTAATGGAGCATAGCGGGGCATCTCACTTTTAGGTGTTTCAAACCACTTCAAAAATCCAAGTGCCAAATAGAGTGTATTTGCACCATTTTCCTCCAATGATACTCGGGAGGAACGGTACAGTTTTGTCAACGCTGAACTTAGTTCACCTTCAGTCAAATACGATCGAAGCCGTTTGTGAGCTAATTCATGCTTCAATAAGTCAACTATGGGGTCTGACTGATTGACTGCCTGATAAACTCCAGAGATGCTTAAAGGATTTGTCCAATCATTTGGTTTAGGCAAAACCTGGAACTCATCGCCATCGGCAAGTGCATCCTCAAAAGAATTTAGACTTATTGAAATGATTTGAATGGTATTTTGGGTTACCCGTAAGTTAAGAAGGTTATTTCGCAAACTCAGGTCTAATAATTTTCTTTCCCAAAGTTTTTGTTTGGTAAAAGCTGTTGTTTGTTCAGTTAAGTCTAATTTTTCAACTAAAATGCTATCGGGAGCATCAAACGATCGGTGAGTTTCCTGAACTTCAACAATCTCCCATCCGTCGGAAGTTTTTATTCTTTGTGATATTGGTTTTATCCCACTAAATCGAGCTCTTTTTATATCAACAAATAGGATAAAGTTGTCTTCATTAATTAATTTGTAGTTCGCATCACTCATTGCCTTGTCAAAAGAAAATAAATGACCAGCATTCATGCAAGTTGATTCCACCAAACTAATTTCATTGATACCATTTGCTGTTCGCTTTTTCAAAAGCGATATATCATCATTTACGCTATCTGCAAATGTTTGATCTATCAACCAACTGCCAACAAATGCATGTCCTTTTAAAACAATTACAATTGGATTTAATCCAATAGCTTCCAAACAACTGGCATAAAAGAGTGTCATATCAATGCAGGTAGCTAGTCTCTGGGAAAAAATCGTATCACACATCCGGATACGTTGACCTTCTCGTTCAAAACTTGCCGGAGGTGAACAATAGACAATACCAAGTAAGGATATTGCTTCATAAACGGCTGCCATTTGTTTTATAACCCGGTCAGGATTTAAACTCTGATAGGCGTCAAATGAGGGGTCTCCTGTCCAGCGTGTAAGTATTTCAGAGGCTGATTTAAGTATTTTGGATATTTCTGGGTGATTGGGTGTAACAAATGCAGCCAACATTTCAGGTAAAATAGCAATCCCATTCCATTGGTCATAGGCAAGAATATCAATTGAAACATCTTTTTTCAACAATATTTCCTCATCCCAAAAAACGATAACACTTAATTCGCCAGCGATCTTTTCGGTTAACTTGGAAAGGAAACCAGGGGAAAGCTTAAAGTCTTTTACATCAAATTCAAGACTTTGACCCTTTGGAAGAAATTCCACCCGACGCTCCCAACTATTTGCGAATTCAGGCTCACAAGTTATTTTTATCAAAATATCTAACAAATCTTCCTCCGATTGATTTTTAAGTGTCAGCTTTCTTATTAATGGGACTCTGTTTTGTTGGATAGCATAATTGACTGATGGAGTATATTCAAGATCGACAATTGGGTGAAAATTTGGTTTATTCATAGCTTAGGTTCATTATTATAAGGCAAAAACTTATTCGAAGGTGTTGAATCATTTCTGGTTTTCTCAAATTTCGATTATTTGCCTGTATTTAAGTCATGTATTTAGTTACTTCAAAAGTAAAGAATCAAATAATCAATAAAGAAATTGTTTACATATATTTTCAAGTTATTTTCTAAATTAAGGTCGAAACCACTTTTAGAAGTAATCAAAAATAATAAGGTGGTGAATTCACAGACATGCACTGTTCGAACATGATAACCTTTCTCTGCCATACCATCGATATACTTTAATACTTACTAATTGTTTAAAGTCTTGCGATTTTCAAAACCTGACATATTCGGTCCTTCGATACGTTTATGCCAGCTTTTTAGAGCAAAAAGTGAAGGTCAAAAAACATTATTTTTTTTATTGGGTCTTTGTTTCTTTTCCAATCTTCTACAAAACATCATAAAAGACTCACTATCAATTGGTAATCTTGATTGGAAAGTCCTTTTGTTTTTTTGGAGGGGGTAAGACATTTAGCTCGATTCTATTAAAAAGACCCCCACCCCCTCTCGTGGGTGTGCCTATGTGTATGTGGGTATGGCTATGTGATGTGATGCAACGATGGAACGCCGCATCGTGAAAAGACTATCGAATTGTGCAGATTGGACCAACCAAAGTTGAAAATAACAAGAAATTGACCTAAAAGTGCATGAATTCAACTGCGGGGGATACAATCGCCTATAAATATCATAGAATTTGTCTGCAATTGTATAGTCCAGGACTGGTCGGCCAGTAACTTTTCAAACGATTGTCCTCCAATCCTGCAAAAAACGATCTGGAAGCGATCCCAGACCTCGGGAAGTATCCAGAAACAAGAAAAAAACAATTAAATCTACTTTGTCGCATTTATCGCTATTCCAAAATCAGCCAGGTGATGAATATCTGTATGGTCAATCAACCCTGACTCCTTTAGCTCCTTAATAAAATCTTTGTTATTCAGATCCTCAATTGTAATATCACTGTATTGGACTGAAAGCTTGAACTCCTCCACTAATAAATGAGCTTTGGGCCACTTTATCATTTTTGGGTTGTAGACGAGGTATTGTGCAAATTCAATAGCCTCACTTGCCACATAATCAGCATTGGTCCAAAGGTTAGAATGTTTGGGAAATAGAGCTTTTGGATTAGCTATGAAAAAGTCTCTTAGATCATTCACTAAACGCACCTTGGTGGAATTGATCTGTTTGGCGATCTCATTGATTATAGCAGCTCTTACCTTTATGAGTTCCTCTTCCAAAGCCTCATACTGTGCTATAAATTCCACTTTATACAACTTACAAATGAGGCTCTCATCCCGCAGCTTTACTTTTGTAAAAAACCTTTCTCTAATGTCAGCAATTTTTGCTTTATATGCGTTCAGCGGGGTAAAGCATTTATCTACATCCTCTTTATCGAAGAGGTTCAATTTTGTCTCCAGCTTTTCCTTTAATTCAGCATCCATTATCGGCAGTACATCTTTAGGCAGATCGACCTTGCGGTGCATGAGATTGGCCCCTTTAAATTCAAGCTTAGCATACTGGAACTTATTAGAATAGTACTCTACAATTCTTTTATAGTCAGGC
>DASXUZ010000199.1:0-6965 GCA_036504555.1 Prolixibacteraceae bacterium
ATCGTCCAAAGCCCCATAGGCAGGCAGGAGAGGTTCCAGATTTTCGAGCCCGACCCATAAAATCCGGGGCTTGCCCTTGTCAGGAAAAACCCCTAACCCATTTAGCTGGATGGTGATTGGTTCGATGTCATTGAAAGCCTCATCGATCAGTTGTTCCAGCAGTGTAAGCTGCGATTCGGCGGTGGCACTCAGGAAAAAGAAGGTAGCATGCCAGTTTTCAGGCCTGGTCCAGGCAATCCGGTTGATGTTGATCGATCGGTCCATGCTCCAGCCCTGGGTCAGCTGTCGGGCTGTCCCGGATTGAATGGGAATACCTATGAAGAGTCGTTTCATGATTTGATTAAACATTTTCACCTGATCATTGGTTTTATGAAGTGTTTCAAATCATCATTTAAAAAAAAGGACGAAGCTGGAAATCAATCAAGTTTTGTATAAACTTTTAAAACAAATTACAGCATGAAAACAGAACCCTATATGATCGAAAAAACTTACAAAGCACCCCTCGAAAGAGTGTGGAACGCCCTTACTGACATTCGGGAAATGAAAAGCTGGTATTTCGACATTCCTGATTTCATGCCCGTACCGGGCTTTGAATTCCGATTTGTATCGGGTCCCGATGAGAGCAGGCAATACGTTCATCTATGCCAGGTTACCGAAGTAATCCCGGGCAAGAAAATTGCCTATACATGGCGGTATGAGGGCTATGAAGGCAATACCCTGGTGAGCTTTGAATTGTTTGACCAGCATGGAATGACAAGGCTGAAACTGACCCACGAAGGACTGGAGAGCTTTCCACAGGACAACCCTGATTTTTCAAGGGAACGTTTTGAAGAAGGATGGAGCTGGATCATTGGAACTGTACTGAAAATGTATGTTGAAAAACCAGTGAACCGCCAATCCCAATCCAGTTATAAATGATAAAGCAGATGAATTTTACCGTGAAAGCTGCAAATCCATACTAAAAGCCAAATAAGTTTCATAATTTTGGGAAGTGAAACCTATTAAAACCAATATCTGATGTTAATTATATTCATTGCATTGATTATCGTTGCCATACCGTTTATTGTTGCCTTGTTTGTCAAGAAAACATATTCCGTTGAACGTGAAATAATGATTGCCCGACCTTCCCATGTGGTTTTCAACTACCTCAAATACTTAAAGAACCAGGACAAGTTCAGCAAGTGGGCTTCCATGGATCCCAAGATGAAAAAAGAATACCGGGGAATCGACGGAACGGTTGGCTTTGTATCGGCATGGGAAAGCCAGAATAAAAACGTTGGCAAGGGCGAACAGGAAATCAAGAAAATCAACGAGGGCAAACGCATTGACTACGAACTGCGGTTCATCAAACCTTTCAACTCAGTGGCCAAGGCTTACATGACTTGCGATCAGATGTCGAAAAATGAAACGATCGTCAATTGGGGATTTGACAGCAAGATGAACTACCCGATGAACCTGATGCTGCTGTTTAATATGGAAAAAATGATTGGAAACGACCTGTCCACCGGCTTGGTTACCTTGAAGAATCAACTGGAAAACAGGGATTCAGAAGATGGACGGCATTCCTACTGAAAATCGGAAATTCATCCAAACCATAAAGAACACGAACCGATCTGAATCAGATCGGTTCGTGTTCTTTATAATTGAAATGAATTCCTTTGGATGACCTGACTTAAGACCAATTCAAGGCTGTCATGTAGCTATCAGAATAGGTTGGGTATACTTTCACAATAGTTGGAATATCTGTAAATACTCACCGGATACACTAACTATACAGAATGGATACAGATCCTATACAGAAACGATACAGCCACCATACAGATTCTATACAGAAACCATACGAAAGGCTTACCGGAATCAAGCAGCTGATATTGATTCATTGACACTATCAACTTGACTACCAAAGGAAACTGAATCAATCCTTAGTTCAGTACAAACCGGTATCCAATTGAAACAGCAATGGGTGGCAATTCGTTTTGAAATGCTACTCCATGATTGGTTTCTAAATCATCAATATATTCATTGACTTCAGAACCGCGTATCGGAGCAAGAACAGCGAATGACCAGTAACCTTTATTCGATTTTTTTGAATGAAGATCCAATCCAATACCCAAGGAAGGGCCATAGAATAACTTGTTGAACTGGCTACCATCTTTGACGGCAATGGCTGCATTGTATCCATACATGACCATGGCAAACGGATCGGTATGATGTTTCCTGGAGACGATCCTGAATTTTGCCCCAACGTTGTAACCGATGCCAGCAAGGGCGTATCCTACACCACCAAACAAGCCGATATTCTCCTGTGGGTAGATCAAAATATTGGCCCCGAACCCGCCGTAATCAAACCCTCCGCCAATTCCAAAAGAGGTTCGGTCAATGGTTCTTGGCATTGAAACGGGATTCTGTGGATCTGAAATAAGTTCCTGGGCCTTCACATTCATTGTAATTAAAAACAAACAGAGAAGAAGTAAAATTGATAGGTTTTTCATAGTTAACATAGAAAAAATTGATGGTTATTTTATCTCACAAAAGAACAATTTTTCTTCAAACTGCCAAGGGAATTTGCCAAATAATAAACAGCTGGCACCTTGAATTTACATTCTTTTTTCCAATGGCCTTTCTACAGTGTACACATACAAAATTGAGGATTCAAACGTTTATAAAAAAAGTGGGAATGTCAAAAAAACACCAGGTCTGTAAATGAAACCGAATCAGGATACTTTTGCTATATCGGTTGCCAGATGGTAATAATTAAAAATTATTGCTTATTTTTAGGGGTTTACTTCAGGAGGTTAATAATGAAAGGTTCAATTACTTGAATGACCTCACAATACTGGAGAAGATTTAATTCAGTGGTATCATGAACAAAGGAGATGAACAATTCAGGATATTATTTGAAAAATCCACCGATGGAATATTCATAGCCGACAACCAGGGTCATTATTTAGATGTTAACCCGGCAGGTTGTAAAATGCTTGGATATACCAGGGAGGAAATAATTAAAATGTCTATTGGAGATATTATCACTGAAGATGAATCTGAACGGGTAGTGCCTGAGGTGCAAATCATATTAAGGGATGGGTCGATCAAAAACCATTGGAAATTCAAACGCAAAGACCAGACTGTTTTCGTTGGAGAAGTGACAGGCACCAGGCTCTCTGATGGGCATTTGCTGGGGGTACTGCGCAATGTAACCGAACAAATGCTGGAAAAGAAGGTCTTGAGCCGAAATGGGGAGCGATCGCGGCTTACACTGGATTACATGCTGGAGGGTTGCCAGATCATCGGATTCGATTGGCGCTACCTGTACCTGAATCACATGGCCGAAATCCACAATCGTCGGCCCAACGAGGAGCTGCTGGGCAATCGTTTCCTGGATATGTGGCCAGGGATAGAAGAAACCGAGGTATTTGCAATTATCCGCCATACGCTTGAAGAAAGAATTCCGCAACGTCAGGAAGTTAAATTCACCTTTCCCGATGGAGATATCGGATGGTTTAATCTGAGTATTCAACCCGTACCTGAAGGTGTATTTATTCTATCAGTCGACATTACAACGCGAAAACAAGCCGACGAGGCCTTGAAGTTGAGTGAAGAAAGATACCGCAATATCTTTGAAAGCGCTGTCATTGGCCTATATCGAACCACACCCGAGGGTGAAATACTACTGGCCAACTCAACATTGATTAAAATGCTGGGGTTTGAATCCTTTGAGGACTTGTCACAACGGAACCTGGAAAAGGAAGGATTTGAAGGCAGTGAACATCGGCAGAAATTTCGTCAACGGATTGAAAAAGAAGGGCGTGTGATTGGCCTGGAGGCCATCTGGAAGACCAAAAGCGGGAAACCGGTATTTGTCAACGAAAATGCCAGGGCTTTTTACGACCATAAAGGTCAGGTCATTTATTACGAAGGAACCATTGAAGACATCACCGAACGCAAAAAAATGGAAAGGACTTTGCGTGAAAGCGAAGAGAAATTCCGTAAAGCATTCTTAACCAACCCTGATTCAATTGCCATTAATAGTCTGGATAATGGAAAATTCATTTCTGTCAACAATGGTTTTACCCAGATTTTTGAATTCACTGAAAAAGAAGTTTTAGGAAAAACGTCCGTGGAGTTAAACATCTGGCAGAATCCTGAGGAAAGGAAAACCTATGTGAAGGGGATCAACGAAAAAGGCATTATTGAAAACTTTGAAACAAAACTTTATACCAAAAGCGGCAAATTAAAGAACACCCTGATCTCGGCAGCCATCATTGAACTTGATGGTCTGAGCAACATTTTAAGCACCATTAAAGACATTACAGAACGGAAACTTGCAGAGGAGGCCATGCGCGAAAGCGAGGAAAAATACCGTTCCATATTTGAAAACAGCAGTGTTGCCATCCTATTGACTTCAACGGATGGCTACATCTTATCGGCCAATGATTTTGCCTGCAAGTTGTTTGGCCGCTCAAAAGACGAAATGCACAAAGCCACCAGAGACAGTATTATTGACAGTTCCGATCCCCGGTTGGCCGAAATGCTGGAGGAAAGAAAGAGAACCGGAAGTGTGAAAGGTGAATTGAGATTTATAAAAAAAGACGGTTCCTATTTCCATGGTGAACTTTCTTCTGTTATTTTTAACGATATGGATGGCAATGAACGCTCCAGTATGGTGATCCGTGATTTGACAGCCAAGAAAAAGATTGAAGAAGAGATTAAAAATCTGAACCTGATGCTTGAACAGCGCATCCTGGATCGTACTGCCCAGTTGAAGGAAGCCAACCTGGAGCTGGAAGCCTTCTCCTATTCGGTTTCACATGACTTACGGGCTCCGCTGAGACATATCAATGGATTTGTGGACCTATTGAGCGAAAAGTACCAGGATCTGCTGCCAGAAAAAGGCAGGCATTACCTGGAGGTGATCATTGCCGCTTCACGCCAGATGGGCACGCTCATTGACGATTTGCTGCAATTTTCCCGAACCGGAAGGCAGGAAATGCAAGAAACGAACCTGGATATGAATTTTGTGCTGCAAGAGGTCTTGAAATTATTAGCCCCCGACTTGGAGGATCGGAAAATCGAATGGGAAATTGCTCCACTACCGCTATTAAAGGCCGATCATTCACTCCTTCGGATGGTATGGTACAATTTACTGAGCAATGCGGTAAAATTCACCAAAGCCAAAGATCCAGCTGTGATCCAAATCGGGGTCATCGAGGAACAAAAAGAACATGTGTTTTTTGTACGCGACAATGGAGCGGGCTTTGATATGCGTTATGCACATAAATTATTTGGTGTGTTTCAGCGCCTTCATTCCAAAGATGAATTCGAAGGAACTGGTATTGGACTGGCCAATGTACGACGCATCATTCTCAAACATGGCGGACGCACCTGGGCTGAATCGCAACCTGATCAAGGAGCTACATTTTATTTCACAATCCCTATCAATGAAGGAGAAACAAAATGATCCATTTAAAAAAAATACTTCTGGTAGAAGATAATCCCAATGATGTTGAATTAACCATTGAAGCTCTGGCTGAACAAAACCTGGATAACAGAGTTATAGTACTGAATGATGGCGTGAAGGCCATGGAATATTTGTTATACGACGAAAAATTCAAAAACAGGGTACATGAAAACCCTGCAGTGATACTGCTGGATATTAAAATGCCCCGGATGGATGGTTTAGAAGTTCTGCAGAGCATTAAGAATAATCAGGAACTGAAAACAATCCCTGTAGTGATGCTTACCTCCTCGCGGGAAGAACCAGATTTGAAAAAGTGTTATGAGTATGGAGTCAATGCATATGTTGTAAAACCGGTTAATTATAAAGATTTTTTTGAAGCAGTTAAGCACCTGGGAATTTTTTGGGCCTCGCTCAATGAACTCCCCCCAAATGGAGGACCTGTAAATGAAAAATAAGTTTAGGAAACCAGCCTTATTGCATATTTTATCGCTCGAAGATTCGGTCTTGGACTTTGAAATAATCAAGGAACAATTGATCAAGGCTGGCTATACCATCAAAATATCAAGGGTAGAGACCAAGGATGAATTCATCAACTTGATCCGAAGTCAGACCTATGAACTCATCTTGGCTGACTATAACCTGCCCCAGTTTGATGCCTTTGAAGCGCTCAAACTTTGTCAGGAGTATTGTCCCGACACCCCGTTCATTTGTATTTCAGGTGCCATTGGGGAGACCCGTTTGATCGAACTTCTGAAAAATGGCGCCACTGACTATGTCATGAAGGACCAGCTGGAAAGGCTCCCTTTGGCCATTAAACGGGCTCTGAAAGAGGCCAAAGAGCTGAAGGATAAAAAGCAGGCGGAGCAATCCTTACTCATCAGCGAAGAAAAATACCGAACCATCTTTGAAAATGTACAGGATGTGTTTTATCAGACTGATCTGAAGGGTATTATTCTCGAAATCAGCCCTTCAATCAAAAATTTCTCCAATCTCACCCGAAATGAAATCATTGACAGATCGGTCTATGAATTATATTTTAATCCTGATGAAAGAGAAATATTTCTAAAACAGATCAAAGAAAAGGGTGAAATCAGGGATTATGAAATCAAGTTTAAAACCGATCAAGGGGAAACAAGAATGATTTCGATCAATGCCAGGCTGATCTTTAATTCCGAAGGCCAACCTGATCACATCGATGGAGCTCTGCGAGATATTACCAATCAAAAGCTTGCAGAAGAGACAATCATGCAGAGCGAAGCGGAATTAAATTATGCCCAGCAAATTGCAAAAATGGGTAGTTGGAATTATAACCTGGTTACCAATAAAACAAAATGGTCAAAAAACATGTACAATATTCTTGGCCATCAGTCCATTGATCAGGAAATTACCTACAATGACTATTTGAGCTATATTCATCCAGATGACAGATACCTGGTTGACTTGAATCTTGAGGAAATGCTGAAAACCAAAGCTGGGGTGAGCTTTGATTTCCGTTATATCCTGCCCG
>DASXUZ010000200.1:0-2866 GCA_036504555.1 Prolixibacteraceae bacterium
TGTATTGTACATTACAGATACTATACAGATAGATTACAGATACATTACAGAAGCTACGACGTTGACAGTAGCCAATGAGTCACAAGGCCCCTTGAAAGACATGGGCAATACGATATAAATAGCTGATTGATTGTGATTTTACGTGGGGCAGTGCCCAGATTGCGGGGTAATCAAAAATCACCGCTTCATTGGAGGGGCAACTTAGAATTTGACTTTTTAAAGGGAAAATCTACCTGCATTGAGCGGATTCAAAATCGAGTTTTCAATTCATTGAAATCAGATAGCTGGTTTACCTGGAAGTGAATGATAACAATCCCTGTTGCATCAGCCAAATTCTGACCCTTTCATGTTCGGCCTGGTATTTTGATTCAACAACCTTTAGGATGAGCTGAAACCTGGGCTCCTGGCGCAAGTTGTCAAGCAGCGGATCGTGTTTGAATAAGATGATTGACCACCTCGGAAATGCATGATTTTTAGTGACTTCATCCAAATATTCATAGGCCTTTTGTTTATCGCCTAAAAAAGCATACACCTCAGCCAAATCAAAATGGGCACCCCTTTGAACAGCATTCCACCTGCCAAGCTGAATGCTTTCCAGATCATATTGAATTTGCTGATTGAAATAGTATTTGGCCTCGGGAATCCGATCCATTTTCCAAAGATAATAACCCATTCCTTTGGAGGCATAAAGATCAATCTCACCCTTCTTCTTCAGACGTTCAATATTTTTAAAGTCTATACTAAATGCTTCCTCAAAACGCCCTGTCATAGTAGCGTAAAGACTCAATTCATCCACAATGGTTGAATCTCTTTTATTAACAATTTTAGCCAATAGATAGGCCTTTTCAAAGTTTCCAGAACAATATTCAGCCCAACCGAGGCTCAATAAATACCTCGATGAATCGCCATCCAGTTCCAGCGACTGGCGGCAAAACTGTTTCCCTAAATCAGGGAAGCCATATTCGATCAGATTCCAGCCCAGGTTTCTCATGAGCCGGGGCAGATCCTTGCCACGATTGCGAAGTACAGCCTCCTGCATGTTGTTAATTGCGCCCACATAATCAGCCAATCCTTCGGCCAGGATATGACTCCTTATGTAATAGGCTTTCCAAAAGTTGGGGTTAAATTGGATGGCATTGCCAATCTCTTTCAATGCTTCAACGGGATTGGCCCTTTCGTAGTAATAAGCTCCCCTGTAATAATAGGCTTCGGCACACTGATTATCGTAAGCAAGGGCTTTGTTGGCCAGGATTAAAACAGAATCCAGGAAGTTTTTAGAAAAGAAGGTTTTCCTGTAATACTTCGAGTAATTGATCCTTGCCAAGCCAGTGAAGGCCATAGAAAATGTTGAATCCTGCTTCAAGGCTTTTTGAAACAAGATCCTGGCCTTTCCCAATGAAATCGAATCAGCATTGTTGTCTAATTCATCTATTCCCTTTTGATAAAAATCATAGGCGGTAAGATTGGCCGTTGGATATTTGCGGATGAGTTGTTTTTCATCGGGGGTAATGACAGCATCCAGTTCGCTGGCAATGGTCTCAGAGACTTCACTTTGCACCAAGAAAACGTCTTCCCAATTCCGGTCATATTTATCGGACCAGGCATGGCCTTCATTCTTGGTTTTTAACAACTGTAAAATCAGCCTGATTTTAGCTCCATCCTTTTGATAACTACCTTCCAGGATATAAGCCACATCCAGCTCCCTGCCTATTTGAGTGATGGTTTTTTCGGTGTTGCGGTATTGCTCAACAGAAGTTCTGGAGATCACTCTCAGATCTTTGATTCTTGCCAAATTCAGGAGGATGGCATCCATCATACCATCGGCCAGATATTGTTTTCCAATCTCACCACTCATGTATTTAAATGGAAGCACGGCAATCGACTTTTGGTCCACATTTGTTGCCTTTAACATTGATAATTTATCAACCAGGAAAATGGCAGCAGGAATCAGTATAAGCAGGCAGATGAGCAGGATAACCAATTTATCTGATCGCTTGCTCTTTTGGGGAACAGGCGCAATGGGCAGTTCTATTTCATGGTTCTGTTCCTCTTTTCTTAATTCTCCAGGGGCATGACCAAAGTATTCGTGAAAGCATTTATTGAAATAGGTAGGACTGCCAAAACCAACGCGATAGGAAATTTCAGCAATGGTCAGATCCTCTTTCTGTATTAACTCCTTGGCCTTATTCAGCCTGATATGACGGATAAACTGGCTGATGGTTTGATTGGAAATGGCTTTTAATTTGCGGTGCAAGCTGGAATGGCTCATACCCATTTGCCTGGCGAGATCTTCGGTATGAAAAGTCTCGTTTTCCAGATTCATCACTACAATATCAGTCAGCTTTTGTAGGAACTCATTATTCATATTTATTGTATCAGATGATTCTTTTCCCGGGTCAACTGATGTATAAATATATGATATTATTGCCTCATAAACAAGTAGTTGAACGGATATATTTTATAAATATGATCCGCAAATCACCAATATATCTCAATGAGCTATACGTAAATTATAAGCATCTTTATGAATCATTGCCATTGATTTACCAAAGCTTCAATTTATTCACTCCTAATGCGGGGGTTTCAAAAGGGCCAGCTGTAGGATGTAATTCAGAACGCTTGTTGCCAAAATAATCGGCATCGATCTTTAAGGGAGTACCATCGGGATTATCAAACGCAGCTTTTGGTATTTTTGCATTTCCCAGTAACTGGGTAGTGATCATCTGAGTTTTATCACCCGACCAGAATTGATTGCTGGAGAAATAGAGGTAGCCATTTTCGCCTTCCTTCACCAATTTAACCTCTGGCTGGAAGGTAGAATCATTGGTGAATTCGGTATCCTTACTGGAAGGTTTTGCCTGATCGT
>DASXUZ010000201.1:0-10682 GCA_036504555.1 Prolixibacteraceae bacterium
CTCGTCCTACCCAGTTGATATATGAAACTCCTTGTCCAAGGTTCAGGTAATAGAGGTGATCGGGGTCTTTTTCCTTTATTTTATCGTACTGAGCAACAATTAGTTCAGGGCTGATGCATGGATCATAGGTTTTGGTTTGGCTGTTCCATTGTGCATTGTCTGGTTCATCCCCATTCATCCAGCCAAAAATCATTGGATCCGTTTTGTGTGCAAACCCAAAATCATTTTGATGGCAGATGAGTTTCATGTCAGCGCTTTTAAGCAAATCAAATTGCTTTTCATCGAGTTGGTTCCATAACCCGACGTACATATTTATTCCGCCGTCCTGTTTGTATTCGTTTGCATGTTCAGCACTTTGAAGCCAAACGGCCACAGGGAAATAGGTTTCATCGTGTGAATTTTGTCCAAAAGCCAATGGGGACATCAAGGTGATATACAGAATAACCCCATAAATGGTTTTCATTTTCATGTGAGCCGTCATATTGATCTTCAATGATTTCAATGGTAAATATACAAAAAGAAAGCCTTGCAATAAATTGCAAGGCTTCGAACTTTAAATCTTAAAAATATTAGACTATTATGCTAGTTTAACATTTACCGCGTTTAACCCTTTTCTTCCTTCTTGAAGTTCGTAAGTTACTTCATCGTCTTCTCTGATTTGGTCAACCAAACCTGAAACGTGAACGAAGTATTCTTTATCAGATTCACTGTCTTTAATAAAACCGAATCCTTTAGATTCGTTGAAAAATTTAACTTTACCTGTTTTCATAATAATTAATAAAAAAATTGAAATATTGTTGCAAATATAAATATTTTTCAATTCAAACTTAATAAAATGCGAAAAAAATCTGATTTATCGTAAAATAAATAAGTTTAGTCTGCATTCTATCCGCAAGTTAAGAATTGGAAACAATCTTCAATTTATTAATCATCAGTAAATCAGTCTTTATTTGTTCGTATTTATGATTAAGAATTTAAAAGATCATTGCTGATGGCCTGAAGCGTTTGTTTTTTGAGATCTGTTTTTACAAGCACTGAAATATTGTGATTGCTTCCCCCGTATGAAATCATGCGAATCTGGATATCCTTCAGGGCCGAAAATACCTTGGCGGCAAATCCGGTTTCTTCAGCGATTAAATCTCCCACAATGCATACGATGGTCAAATCAGTATCTACCTCAACTTCACCATATTCTTTCAGTTCCGAAACAATTTCATTCAGGTGTTTGATATTGTCAATGGTGACCGATACCGACACTTCTGATGTTGAAATCATATCAATGGGCGTCTTGAAGAACTCGAAGATCTCAAAGACGTTTTTCAAAAAACCGTAGGCATTCAACATGCGGTAGGATCGGATCTTGATGGCTGTAATTCCGTCTTTGGCTGCAACTGCCTTGATGCCATGACCGATGGATTCGGAGGTGATCAGGGTTCCCGAATCACTTGGATTCATGGTATTCTTCAAACGGACAGGAATGTTCTGCAATTTTGCGGGAAGAACCGTTTGTGGATGAAGGATCTTGGCTCCGAAATATGCCAGCTCAGCAGCCTCGTCAAATGAAAGCTGATCGATCTTTTTGGTGTTTTCAACAAACCGGGGATCGTTGTTGTGGAATCCGTCAATGTCGGTCCAGATTTCAATTTCTTCGGCTTCAATGGCAGCCCCGATGAGCGATGCCGTATAATCACTACCTCCACGTTGCAGGTTATCGATATTTCCTTCGGCATTGCGGCAAATAAATCCCTGGGTGATATAGTAATCAGCAGGTTCGGATTGCTGTATTACTTTGGCAATGTGTTCGCGGATGAAATACGAGTCGGCTGCCTTTTCTGCATCGATTTTCATGAATTCCAAGGCTGGAAGGTACAGACAGTTGTAGCCATTTTCGAGCATTAGTTCAGTGAATAGGGCTGTTGAAAGCAATTCGCCCTGTGCTACAATTGTATTCTCGCTCACTTCGTTAAACTCGCCGGAAGTGAGTGATTTGATGGTTTGGAAGATTTCAGAAATAATTGCTTTCCCCTTTTCCTTCTTTTCTGAACTCGTGTATAAATCGTTGACCACCTTGAGGTACTTTTGTTCCAATTGACTAATTACCTGCCTGGCAGCGTCTTTGTTCTTTTTCTGAAGGTAGTTGGCAATTTCAACCAATGAATTGGTCGTCCCTGACATGGCCGACAAAACCACTATTTTCTGATTTCCATCGGTAATGAGCTGCATCACAGCCCGGATGTTTTCAACCGATCCTACGGAGGTTCCTCCAAATTTTAATACTTTCATAGTGAAACTTCTTATCTTAAAGGAGTTAAGTAATAATTATTTTACAAAGGCAAAGATGAGAATTATTTTTGAACCCAAATGCCTTGATTAACGATCTGGAAGTATTTATTGTTTGAAGTTTAAAGTTCCAGGTTCCAGTTCCAGGTTTCAGGTTTCAAGTTCCAGGTTGCGTGCAGATCTGGATTCAACTGAAAAGTTTAAAGTTAAAAGATGGGTAGATATCGATCGGCACGCAACTTGGAACTTGAAACCTGAAACCTGAAACCTGGAACCTGGAACCTGGAAATTTCTTAGAACGTTCCAAAAATAGAGTGCCTGGCCGAATTAAACAAAATGGTTGAATAGATGTGAAACCCTTCCCGGTTGGTATTTAGTTTTCGTTCTATGCTAAGAACGGGCTCTCCGACCTGCAAATTGAGCAGTTTGCCAATCAATGGATCAGCTTTGATGGCTTTGAGTCTTTGTTCCCCACCTTTGATTTCAACTTGATATTGGGCTCTTAAAGTTTCGAACAAGGATTTGTTCTCGAATGAACGGCTCGAAAACCTGGGCAAATTCATGTTTGGGATGTGGTTGATGTCATAAAATACAGGCTGTCCGTCCACCAGGCGCAACCGTTCCATATAAATACATCCCGATTCGATTTCAAGTTCCGATAGTTCGAATGGAAAGTTTTCAGGCCAGGGCCTGATTTGTGGCTTTTGCAATATTTGGGTCTGCAGATATTGGTTTCCAATGGCCGAGGCAGTTCCTGAAATACTCAAGATCCCGATTTCCTGGGGTGGTTTGCGAACAATGCTCCCTTTCCCCTGTCTTTTTTGGATAAATCCTTCCTGAACCAGGGCTTCCAATGCCTGGCGCACCGTTGGCCGGGTGATGTTGTGAACAGCACACAGTTCATTTTCCGAGGGCAACAAGCTGCCTTCTTCATAAACTCCTGTCAGAATGTGTTTCCGTAGAATATGGTAGATCTTCTTGTATTGCGGAATTTTATTCTCGTCCGACATGATGGTATGATTTTGATGTCAAAAATAATAAAATAAATTAAATTTCAATGTTTAACTTGTAAATACAAGTAGAATAAGTTAGTTTTGACATCTACATTTACAATGCTATTTTTAGTGAAGGTTTAAATGTTTTGAATATTATTATTTTGCACAGTTGTGCTTACAAGTTGATTAAAGTTGTTAAAACAAATCAAATATGGCAATTCCAGTATTAATGCCTCGCCAGGGGCAATCGGTTGAGACCTGTATATTAGGTGAATGGGTAAAGAAGAAGGGTGATATGGTTCACGTGGGCGATATTCTCTTTTCCTATGAAACAGACAAAGCATCGTTTGAGGAAGATGCCAAGGCGGAAGGTATTCTGCTTGAGGTATTTTTTGAAGAAGGTGATGAGGTTCCTGTACTCGTGAATGTGGCCGTAATCGGCGCCATGGGTGAATCGGTGGAAGAATTCCGACCCGGAGCACAGTCTGCTGCTGTTTTGGAAACTCAGTCCGCTGCTGCCCATACCCCAGCGGTGGAAGCTTCGGAAGTGAAAATTGTTGCTCAGTCTAAAGGGAAAATTAAGATGTCCCCCCGTGCCAAACATGCTGCCGAAAAAATGGGTATTACCTATCAGACGCTTCAGGGTTCTGGTCCCGAAGGACGAATCATTGAGCTCGATATTGAAGCTGCTGCCCAGAGCTTGCCTAAACTTACCCCCATGGCCCAGGAAAAGGCCAAAGCGGAAGGGCTGAGCTTGGGTGAACCCACTACTGGATTGGGTGGCAAGGCAGGTGCCAAAGATTTGGTATCCTACAACCAGATTTACAGCGATGATTTTGAGGTAAAGAAACTAACCAACATGCGCAAGCTGATTGCCAAAGCAATGCATGCTTCCCTGCAGAATTCGGCCCAGCTGACCCACCACATGAGTGCCGATGCCCGTAAGATCATGGCTTTGCGTAAACGTTTCAAGAAAGATCTGGATGCAGGAACTATCTCGCAAAATATCACCATCAACGATTTGGTGTGTTTTGCAGTGATTAAGGCCCTGAAGAAATTCCCCCAGGTGAATACCCATTTTATAGGTGACAGCATGCGGTGGTTCAGGAAAGTGCACCTCGGCTTGGCGGTAGATACTGACAGAGGACTGATGGTGCCAGCGGTTAAAAATGCAGATGATCTTTCCCTGGAAGGTCTGTCAGCCCAGATGAATGCCATCGCAGCCCAATGTCGCAAGGGAAATGTAAGTCCTGAACTGCTGGCTCCTGAAGCTGCAACCTTCACGATCTCCAATCTTGGAAATTACGGGGTGGAAATGTTTACCCCGGTTATCAATCTTCCCCAGACAGCCATTTTGGGTGTTTGCACCATCGTGCCCCGTCCCAAGGATTTGGGCGATGGAGTCTATGGATTTGTGCCAATGATGGGCTTGTCGCTTACATACGATCACCAGGCATTGGACGGAGGAGAAGCAACGCTGTTTTTAAGAGAGATTAAGGAACAGATTGAGAATTTGGAAGTTTAAAGTTTAAAGTTCAAAGTTCAAAGTTTAAAGTTTCAGGTTCAAAGTTCTAAGTTCTAAGTTGCATCCATATCGGCACGCAACTTTAAACTTTAAACTTTGAACTTTAAACATTAAACATTAAACTCATAATTTATAAAGATAAAATAAATGACCAAAATATACGATTTAGCAATTATAGGGGGAGGGCCTGCAGGCTATGTGGCTGCTGAAAGGGCCGGAGCCAAAGGCATGAGCGTTATTCTCTTCGATCAGCGTGCCCTGGGGGGTGTTTGCCTCAATGAAGGATGTATTCCGACCAAGACCTTGCTGAACTCGGCCAAAGTGTTGGAGTATGCCCGTGAAGCGGAGAAATACGGCATCAAGCTTGAGAACATCAGCATTGATTTTAAAAAGATCATGGGCCGCAAAGATAAAGTGGTTCGTAAATTGGTGGCCGGAGTGGGTGCCAAAATGAAACATGCCCATGTGGAGGTGGTAATTGCCAGTGCAGTGATCCGCGAAAAGAGGGGAGAGATAATCTCCATCGATGCCGGGAATCAGGAATACCAAGCCAATCGGCTGCTGATTTGTTCAGGATCGGAAGCTGCTGTTCCACCTATACCGGGATTGGATGTTTTGCAGGTTATGACCAACCGCGAAATTCTTAAACTGAAAGAATGTCCTAAAAGCCTTGTGATCATTGGTGGTGGTGTGATTGGCAGTGAGTTTGCCGATTTCTTCAATGCCATGGGAACCAAGGTGACAGTCATCGAAATGCTTACTGAGATATTGACCGGGGTGGATGAGGAAATTGCTGCTTTTGTCCGCAAAGAGTTTGAGAAAAAAGGAGTGGTGTATCACCTGAATGCCAGGGTGATTCAACTCAATGGCAAAGAAGCGGTGTTCGAAAAGGAAGGACAGGAACAACGCATTACCGGCGATGAAGTTCTGCTCTCTGTTGGCCGGAAAGCCAATGTGGCCGGTATGGGCCTGGAAAATATCGGTGTTGAATTTACTCCACGAGGCATAAAAATAGATCAGAATTGTCGTACCAACGTGCCCAATGTATATGCTGCCGGCGATGTTACGGGCTTCTCCCTGTTGGCACACACGGCCAGTCGTGAAGGTGAAGTGGCTGTCAATCATATGCTGGGCCGCAAGGATGTGATGCGCTATGATGCCATTCCAGGGGTGGTTTATACGCACCCTGAGATTGCCGGAGTGGGTCTAACGGAAGCCGCCGCCAAAGAAAAAGGCATTGAAATAGAAGTTCAGAAATTACCCATGGCTTATGCCGGAAGGTTTGTTGCCGAAAATGAAGGCAAGGATGGTTTCTGTAAGGTAATTGTCGGAAAGAAATACCGCGAGATCCTTGGAATACATATGGTTGGGGGTGTCTGTTCCGAAATGATATGGGGCGCCTGTGCAATCATCGAATCCCAACTGCGTGTTCAGGATGTAGAGGAAATTGTATTTCCGCATCCAACCGTGAGTGAGATCATAAGGGAGACGATTTTTCAGTTTTAATTAAACAAGAATACACAAGGCTCCATGTTGAAATTTAAGAAGAAATCTTTCTTTAAGATTTAGTGTCTTTGTGTTGAAAAAAGAGAAACAATTTAAAATCTACATAGAATGCCTAAAAGTCAATTTATTGATCCATCAGAAGTTAGGAAAGCCGGAGAGGTTACATTTAGTCCCATTCCTGTCAATCAGTATAACAAAACGGTGGAAGAAGAAAAAGCAAATTTCAGCAATGAGGATTTGCTGCGTATTTACCACGATATGGTGGTCATCCGTGAGTTTGAAACCATGCTCAACCTCATTAAAATCCGGGGCGATTACAATGGAATCACTTACGATCATCCAGGTCCTGCTCACTTGTCCATCGGACAGGAAGCTGCGGCTGTAGGTATGGCCTATGCCCTGGGAGTTGATGATTTTATCTTCGGATCTCACCGCAGTCACGGTGAAATCCTGGCCAAAGGCTTGTCTGCCATTGACAAGCTAAGCGATGTTCAGTTGATGCAGGTAATGGAAAGTCATTTTGACGGGATCACTTTTGCTCCTGTTAAAAGCGGACACACCGGAACGGTGAAGGAACTGGCGGTCAAATTCCTGATCTATGGTACACTGGCTGAAATATTCGCCCGTGAAACTGGTTTCAACAAAGGCTTGGGTGGTTCGATGCATGCATTCTTTACACCATTTGGCGTGTACCCCAACAATGCCATCGTGGGCGGTTCAGGCGACATTGCCGTGGGTGCTGCACTGTTCAAAAAAGTAAACCGCAAGCCTGGAATCGTGGTAGCCAACATTGGTGATGCTTCGATGGCCTGTGGACCTGTGTGGGAAGGTCTTGCCTTTGCCACGATGGACCAGTTCAATGAACTCTGGGAAGGCGACATGAAAGGCGGCCTTCCGCTGATCATCAACATCATGAACAACCAATATGGCATGGGCGGACAGACCTGCGGAGAAACGATGGGCTACAACATTGCTGCCCGCATCGGCGCGGGCGTGAATGCCGATCAGCTGCATGCCGAACGGGTGGATGGCTACAACCCCCTGGCCGTGATTGACGCCTACAAACGCAAGCGTAAAATACTGGAGGAAAAACGGGGGCCTGTACTGCTCGATGTATTGACTTATCGATACAGCGGCCATTCACCTTCGGATGCCTCGTCGTACCGTTCGAAAGAAGAAGTGGAAGCATGGGAAGCCCAGGATTCGATTGCATGGTTTGGCCGCGAACTGGTGAAATGCGCAGTCGCCACTGAAGAGCAGTTGGCCGAAATTAAAGGCCATACCATCAGCCTGATGGAATCAAGCATGAAACTGGCCATCGATCCCAAGGTTTCACCTCGCATGGACATGGCCAAATACCCCAACCTGATCGGCGAAATGATGTTCTCCAACGAGTCTGTTGATCGCATGGAAGACCGCACTCCCGAGGTCAATCACCCGATGGCTGAAAATGCCCGTGTGCAGCAACTGGCCAAGAAGGAACGTTTTGCCCTGGATGAAAATGGCAAAGCCCATTCCAAGATTAAAACCTATGCCTACCGTGATGGCATCTTTGAAGCCATTGTCGATCGTTTCTACAAAGACCCTACCCTGATTGCCTATGGCGAAGAAAACAGGGACTGGGGCGGCGCATTTGCCGTGTACCGCGGCCTGACTGAAGCGCTGCCCTATCACCGCTTATTCAACTCTCCAATTTCGGAAGCATCGATTGTAGGTACAGCCATCGGTTACGCCATGTGTGGTGGCCGTGTGATTCCTGAAATCATGTATTGCGACTTCCTAGGCCGTTGCGGCGATCAGGTGTTCAATCAGCTTCCCAAGTGGCAGGCCATGAGTGGAAACGTGATCAAGATGCCCGTGGTGTTGCGCGTTTCTGTCGGATCTAAATACGGTGCCCAGCACTCGCAGGACTGGACCGCGCTGACTGCCCAGATTCCCGGGCTGAAAGTTGTATTCCCGGCTACACCCTATGATGCCAAAGGTTTGATGAATGCGGCCTTGCAGGGCACCGATCCTGTAATCTTCTTTGAAAGCCAGCGTTTGTATGACATGGGTGAGATGTTCCACCAAGGCGGAGTACCTGAAGGATATTATGAAATTCCGATTGGCGAACCTGACATCAAGCGTGCAGGGAAAGATGTAACCATTCTGACCATTGGTGCAACATTGTACCGTGCCCTGGAGGCTGCAACGATCCTTGAGGATAAATATGGTGTTTCTGCCGAGGTAATTGATGCCCGCAGTCTGAGCCCCTTTAACTATGAGCCTGTACTGGCTTCCATCAAAAAGACAGGGCGCATTGTGGTTTCAGGCGATGCTTCAACTCGTGGTTCGTTCATGAAAGAAATGGCTCAAACCATCTCTGAACTGGCCTTCGACGATCTGGATGCGCCTCCTGTAGTGGTGGGATCACGCAACTGGATTACCCCGGCCTATGAACTTGAAGACTCATTCTTCCCATGTGCTGACTGGATCATCGATGCCATTCACGAAAAGATCCTGCCGCTGAAAGGCCATTTGGTGAAAACCAACTTTACCTCGGCCGAACAAATCCGCAGGAATAAATTGGGCGTATAATAAATATTGGAAGTTTTTTTTATTAATAGGTAAGTCAGCAGCCCTCGTTGTCCATCGGATAGCGGGGGCTTGCTGCATTACAGGGTATGAAAAGCCATGCGGATTAATCGATGTGTTTGCTCAAACTCATTTTGCCCCGAGGGTCCGGTCGTTGGCAAGGCCGAGAATTCCCAGATAGAGTAACTTGGCGGCATCTTCCATGATCTCGGGAGTCAGTGCGTCGGTATTGTCGAGCGGGTGATGGTAGTAGACCGTTTTCACTGAGCCCGAAGTATATAAACTGAGTGTTTTGTACCCGGCTTTTTCGAAAATAGCCCCATCTGTCCGAGGCCTTCCATAATTGATTCGGGCTCCTGTAGCCTTCAAATCCCGGTGAATGTAAGTGTCATTGGCTTCGGTAAAATGCTTTAGAAGTTCCGGGAATGATTTCCCGTTTGCAAGCTGGAATCCTGTTCCGTTTCCTACCATGTCGAGATTAATCATGCAAACTACCTTTTCCTTGGGCCAGACGGGTTCCTCGACGCATTTCTTGCTTCCGTAAAGGCCACATTCCTCCCCTCCGAAGAATACAAAGATGACGGTACGCTCAGGTTTTACCTCCGACGAAGCCAGGGCTTTGGCGGCCGCCAGTATGTCAGCCGATCCTGAGGCATTGTCCAGCGCACCGGGAAACAGGCATCCCGGACTTCCAACTGCATCGAGGTGGGCGCCCACTACAATGGCTTCGTTCTTTAATACAGGGTCAGATCCTTCAATGATGCCCACGACATTGCACGATCGGCTATCGGGAAAATAATTGGTGGAGGCTGATATCCTGACTTTCTTGTTGAGCGAAAAGGAGTGAGCTTGAATGTTTTTTATAAGGGCCGCATGGGTGTCAGCATAGGTCTGTCCGGTTCCTGCAAACAGTTCTTCGGCTACCGGTTCACCAATGTGGGCATACACAAATCCTTCCAGGTAGGCAGTGTTTGGATTGGCAATTTTGCTCACATACAGCAATCCGGCAGCACCCAAGTCACGGGCCCGCTGGAATTTGTAACGGTGGTAACTGTATGGTTCCCATTTCAAAAGAGTGCTGTCATTGCCCGTATAGGGTACCCCCGTTTCCATCAACACGATTTTACCCTTGACATCGATGTTGCTGTAATCGTCATAATTCAAATCTGGAGCCGAAATACCGAAGCCAACATATACCACCTCGCCTGAAACAGTTCCAGAGGCGGAATTGGATCCCGGAAAGTAATCCTCTGGAAAGTTGTATTCTTTTTTCGGATTGCTTTTTCCAGCCAGCAAGGTCACACTGCCCGGTGTAAGCACATCGCAATATGCATTCGCAAACCACTGAAAATAAGTCCCATCACCCATGGCAGGTTTTACTCCTGACTGCTGAAGCTGACCGGCCACCCAATGGGCAGCAGCCAGGTAGCCCGGAGAACCAGAAAGCCTGCCTTTGTATTTCGCTGAACTTAGTTCGGCCGCGTAATTCAGTAAATCTTGGCTTGAAATAGAATGAAAGGTAGTACGAATGGCTTTTTCATTCTCCTGCGAATAGCCGCGGACAAGGAACAGGCACAGAAAAAGCGAAATCAGAAATTTTGAATGCATGGTTGGATGGTTTTTCTATGGCCTAAAAATAGGAAAATATTATTCAATTTGATCAAGAACCAAAGACCTTGTACTTCGACTCCAGGAATGCTGATGCTCTTTTTCAGGTACTTCCCATTCCAGTATCAGGCTCTGGTACTGGCAGGTATCTTGCATCTGTAATGTATCTGTAATCTAACTGTAATGTATCTGTA
>DASXUZ010000202.1:0-18227 GCA_036504555.1 Prolixibacteraceae bacterium
TTAAATCCTATCCTTAGAATTATCATCTGTAACCCATGTGTAACTCATCTGTAACCTTTCTGTAACCTCACCATACAGAAAGGTTACAGATGAGTATCAGATGGGTTACAGATGAGAACAATGAAACACATCCAGATTCAGGGTGAAGGACTATTGTGCTCTTGCGGTATTCCCTAAATATTGGGTTAATTCCCAATCCTGTACAAGAACTTATCGGTTCGTAAAATCACGTTGTCCCTGACAATGGCAGGAGTTGCTTTGAGGGTTCCACTTAACTGATTTTCAGCCACCAGTTGAAAGGTTAATCCGGGTTTAATGACATACGTATTTCCCTTTGTGCTGAACAGATAGATATGTCCAGAGGCATACAAGACAGAGGCATTGAACTGGTCTTTGAGCTTGGTTTTCCAAATCACTTTCCCATCACGGGCATTGAGACAGGTCAAATCGCCCCGTTCGTGAACCATGTAAATGAGGCTATCGACAATGACAGGAGTTGAAATCTGGGGAACATCAGTGCCTGTTTCCCAGGGCACGTGGGTCTTGGTTACATCACCCGATCCGGTTGGATCGACTGCCAGCAGGCGGCAATAAAAAGTTCCGCCCTTGGGAAACATCCAGCCTGAATTGACAAATACCAGTCCCCCCCAGCTCAAGGGCATGCTGACGGTGGAGTCATCTCCATAAAATACCTGCCAGATTTCCTTGCCAGTTTCGGGTTCATAGGCAATGCAAAGTTGGGCACCATTGCTGATCAACTGGTCTTTGCCATTCACCTGAACGACGATTGGGGTGCAATAAGCCTTGCGGTAAACCGGCTCTGCCTTTAGGTAAATTTCCTGTGGCCGCTCGGTCTTCCAGATAGTTTTACCGGTGTGCTTGTCCAATGCAACGAGGTACTGGACATCAGTTCCTTCAATGTGAAGAATCAACAGATTTTTATAGATGATGGGTGAGGATGCCGCGCCCTGCATGTGCTCACAGTTCAGGTCAGTCCGGGTCCAGAGAATTTCAAAATTGTGGGTATCAACACAGGCAGTTCCATAAGTTCCAAAATGCACATAGACATATCCATCTTCAATGCAAGGCGTTGAGGTGGCATAACTGTTGGTTGGATGAATATGCTGTACCGAATCGGGCTTAAAGAGCATGAGTTCTTTGATAATCTTTCCAGAGGTAAAATCCGTGCAGACTGCAAACAGTTCCTTCCCGTCCTCGGTGGCCGAACTGGTCCAGATCTGGTCCCCAAAAACGATGGGTGATGACCAGGCCACACCCCTTATTTCAGTTTTCCATTTGATATGATCGGTTTCGCTCCAAGTCAGGGGAGCATTGGTGGAAATAGAATGCCCGTCAAGCTGGCTTCCACGCAGATGAGTCCAGTTTTCCTGGCTGTGAAGGGATAATCCTATCAAAGAAAATACAAACAGCAATAAGGTTGACAGATTCAGGTTCATGGGTTGGTTTTTATAAGGCGTGAAGATGGCTATTTTTTGTCAATTTTTGAATTGAACTTCACAAAAATAGGAGATAGTAGGTATAAAATAGAAATCCTGAATTTCTGATTACTCAGCAATTCAGGATTCACAATTGATAGATCATTTATTCCGGACTACCTGATATTCGCAAGTACATCGACCAATAATTTCCAGAATTTATTCACTGTTTCAATATTGATACGTTCGTCGGGTGAATGCGCTCCTCGGATGGTAGGGCCAAAAGACACCATATCGAGTTCGGGGTATTTTTCCAGGAACAGGCCACATTCAAGGCCGGCATGGATGGATTTTACGGCAGGAGCCGTTCCAAACAGTCGCTGGTATGAATCCACCGCGATTTTGGCAACTTCCGAATCCGGGTTGGGAGTCCATCCCGGGTACCCATCGGAATGCTGAACCACTGCCCCTGCTAATTTCATCACCGCTTCTACCATATCAGCAGCCATGTATTTGCGGCCGTCGATCTCGCTCCGTTGGCTGGTTGTGAGTGTAATTTCATGGTCCCCGGTAAATTTAATAGAAGCCAGATTGGTAGAGGTTTCTACCATCCCGATCATCCTGCTGCTCATTTCCAGTACCCCATGAGGGCAGGCAGCAATCAATTTGAGCAGGCGGGACTTGGTGTCCGAATCAATCACAAATTCAGGCAGATCAACCGATTGGTGGAGTAAATTGAGTTTGGGTTCAGAACGCTCGTATTCAAATTCCATTTCAGAAGCAAACACATTCCATTCCACTACAAGGTTTTCCTTTTGTGAATGAGGGATTACCACTACTGCATAGGCTTCACGTGCAATGGCATTGCGGAGGTTCCCTCCATTTAACTCGGCAAGGTGCATATCAAACTTCTGATCCGCATCCATCAGGAAGCGGTTTAGAATCTTATTGGCATTGCCGCGGTTTTTATTGATATCGTCACCCGAATGTCCCCCGAGCAAGCCCTTCACCTCCAGCTTCATGGCAAAGGAGGCGAGGGGTAATTCTTCAGGGGTATAGCTTAATGTACCGATCGTATCAATACCACCGGCACAGCCGATAAACAATTCGCCCTCGTCTTCAGAATCCAGGTTAAGCAAGGTATGGCCGCTTAAAAAGCCAGGCTGGAGGGCAAATGCGCCCGAAAGTCCGGTTTCCTCATCAACGGTGAACAAACATTCAATGGGGCCATGCGATATATCAGTGGCAGTAAGAATGGCCATTTGAGCAGCTACGCCAATGCCATCATCTGAGCCGAGGGTAGTCCCTTCTGCCCTCACCCATCCATCATCCACAAATGGTTTAATGGCATCCACCTCGAAGTTGTGCTCGGTCTCACTGTTCTTTTCGCACACCATGTCCACGTGTGACTGAAGAATAACGATCTGATCTCCTTCACGTCCAGGAGTAGCAGGCATTTTGATCAGGATGTTTCCAATTTCATCCTGGCTGGCATTCAGCCCGTTCTTTTGCGCGAAATCGAGTAAAAAGCGGATGATCTTCTCCTCCTTTTTGGAGGGACGCGGCACCTGGCATATATCCTCAAAATTGTTCCACAACGGTTGTGGTGAAAGGTTGTTCAATCGTTTCATTGTTTTCGGTTATTTTTGAATGTTTAAATTTATCGATTATTTGAAATATAAAGTAAAAAAAAGGCAGGATAGTTCATCCTTTAAGAGAATTTATTCTTCTTTTTACAGGAATGACAAATTTGACCATTCAATAAAAATGAAAAGCTGACAAATGTTACCTTTACCCTGAAGTAGGCAGGCTTATTTTGCCTTAAAATTTTAAACATGGAATCCATCAGGGAAATATATAAAATAGGTCACGGACCATCGAGTAGCCATACCATGGGGCCAGCCAAGGCTGCCAAAAAGTTTCTGGAAAAGCATCCGGATGCTCAGTCCTTTAAGGTAAGCCTATATGGAAGCCTGGCAGCTACAGGAAAAGGTCACCTGACGGATGTGGCCATTTATGAAGTCTTCGCTCTCAAAAGCATTGAATTGATCTGGGAACCGCAGACCTTATTGCCTAAACATCCCAATGCCCTGAAATTTGAAGCCCTTGATAATGACGGTAAGATTATCGATTCCTGGATCGTTTATAGCATCGGTGGAGGTGCAATTATTGACGATCAGACAGAGTTGGAAACCAAAAATATTTATCCTCTCAACACACTGGAAGACATATTAAACTGGTGCAATGAAAATGGCAAGCAATTATGGGAATTCGTTGAAGACCAGGAAGGACCAGAAATGTGGGATTTTCTGGCCGGGGTATGGAAGGTGATGGATGATGCCATTGCCCGTGGATTGAAAAAAGAGGGTACCTTGCCCGGCGGCTTGATGCTTCCTAGAAAATCGAGTTCATTTAACCTCAAGGCGCAGAATTTCAGCGGACCATTCAAGAAGCGCTCGAAGCTTTTTGCTTATGCGCTGGCCGTTTCAGAAGAAAATGCATCAGGTGGACTGATCGTAGCAGCCCCCACCTGCGGAGCCTGCGGGGTCATTCCAGCCGTGATGAAACATTACCAGAAAGTATACAATGCTGATTTGCAACAGATTTACAAGGCACTGGCAACGGCAGGATTGATTGGAAATCTGGTCAAGCACAATGCCTCCATTTCGGGGGCTGAGGTAGGTTGCCAGGGTGAAATCGGCACAGCCTGTGCAATGGCTTCAGCGGCTGCCAACCAGTTAATGGGAGGAACCATCTACCAGATTGAATATGCCGCTGAAATGGGTATCGAGCATCATCTGGGACTTACCTGCGATCCAGTGGCTGGATTGGTTCAGATTCCCTGTATCGAGCGCAATGCCTTTGCCGCCGAACGTGCACTGGCCCACAATACCTATGCCCTGATGTCGGATGGGCGTCACCGCATCAGTTTTGACCAGGTGGTGGAGACGATGTACAAAACAGGCAAGGATCTTTCGAATTACTACAAGGAAACCAGCAAAGCGGGATTGGCTTTGTTTACGGCATTGCCGAAATGTTAATTGGATTGTTCAGGAAATCAGCAATAATAAGCACTACCTTATCGACCATAGACAATGAAAAATGGTCGAAGTATAGTTGGTCATCAGAATTTCCCAACAAATAGGATTGCCCGATTTTCGAAGATACAGGCTGATTTAATTCTTCGGTACAATGCCAGGGTATTTTCTTTTTTAAAACAACTTTATTATCAGACAAGGCGTTAATCATCAGGACAGAATTGGCAATCATTAAAAGTTGAGTCCTGATATTATCCGGAGAATATGAACCATGATCATTAGGAGGATGTCCAGGCACCCGAATATTGGGTGGTTGTCCAGACACCTGATAAAAATGGTAATTTTCTCCAGTATTATCTTTGTATGGAATTTTACCCTCTTTTTTGAAATTCCTTGATTCTATTTCAAAATCTTCAATTTCAATTTGAATGGAGTAGTCCGGATTATTAATATTTTGTTTTTCTGCTTCTTCCGGCGAATAAAAAGCAATAAACCCACTGGATGGAAATTTCTGGTGAAGTGAGTAAAATAGGGCATAATAGAATGTTTCGGTTGAATAGCCTATTAGATTGTTTTGGGATGTAACTGGAACCGTTTCAATAATTATTTTAAGAGTTGCCTGGCTCTTCGCTTCCTGAATCTTCTGGCAAACATCTTTGTACTTTGGATTCAATTGGCTTGCTCTGACAAAATAAAAATAAGCTTCCCTGGCTTTTTCTTTTGAACTTTGCTTTAAAGAGTTAACTCCCTGCTGATAAAGTTCTGCAGCAGCTTTTGAAGTAATATCAGCCATTTCATCCCTATAAATTTTGGGTTCACAGATCAGTCGTGAAGCCGATGAATTGTATAAAATCTCCTCGGACAATTCATTTGTTTGCTGCATTACATCCAATGTTTTCGTCCATCTGAAAGGATCATTGCTGGTAAGCATCAAATCAATTTCGTTTTGATAATATCCGATGGCTTGTGAATAGGTTTGTATAAGCGTATTGCTTGCTTTAGGATCTTTCGCATCACGATTTAACTCCTCAATGGAATTTCTGATGACAGCAGCATAATCATGTTCTTTCAGCAACTTTCGGTCGGGAGAACAACTAGAGATCATCTCGAATACACAAATCAGCAAAATGAAGCTTTTGACCATTCTCATCGGATTTATTCTGAAGTGTAAGGATTTCATTTCACTACAAAACAAATGCCATAAATGTAAATATGATAAGCTTTTTCAAAGAAGAAAATGAATATGTTCCTTTTTGATTGAAAGATTTCCTTGCTTAATTTTGAAAGGACTGTTTATAATGTCTTTCTCTAATTGTATTGCATGAAATAATTGGTTAATTTTCCTGTCAATTGATTGAAAATAGGCTTTGTAAACAGAACAAACATATCCTGAGAAGCGGGCGGCATGATCATTTTGTTGTTCAGAATGGCCGTGAGTTCTTTGTCGAGCACTTCGTTATCCCCCACAAATATTCCGTACTTATTTTGCCAGGTATACTCTCCAGGGATCTTATCCGTAAAAACGATCTTCTGGGATTGAAAATCAACCGCCTTCAATTCCAGCAATCCACCCGAAGCAACCTGGTCGGTTAGTATTTTAATCTTGCCTTTTTTGGGAACCATTCTAGTTCTGGTAACAGTTGAATCTTTTGAAATTTTCACAGTATATTGTTCTTCTACCGTTTTATCCAATACTTTTTCCTCTTCAAAATGTTGGGGGCGGTCGATAAAAAAATCATAGAATCCCATTTTCAAAACCATGTCAGGATACTTCAGCTTCATTCGCTGTGCCTCCGTTGGTGAGAAAAAGTGTACAAAATCCTTTTCCTGAAACTGAGAGTTGAGCATCTGGAAAACATTGTCATAAAAAAACTGGGCTGAATATTCGTATTTACCATTGACAGGGATTTGTTCTACGATCACTTTCAGGGTCGCTTTGTCTTTCGATTCCAGCATTTTTTGCCTGGTATCTTTAAATCCGCGTACCAAAGCATCGGCATTTTGAAAATGGAGGAAAGCCTGCTTGGCTGTTTCTCTTGTATTTCGACCCATGGCATCCATTCCTGCATCATAATATTCCTGGGCAGCCTTGTTCTGGATATCGGCCAATTCAGCAGTATAGTTTTTCAGTGTAGGCACCAGTTTACGGGCAGCCGGGATGCGCCTGATTTGATCGGACAATTGATTGACCGTTTGCATCACATCGAGTGTATTTTTCCATTTGAAAGGATCATTGCTGGTTAGAATCTGATCAATTTCTTCCTGGTAATAAGTAATAGCCATCGGGTATCCTTCACTCACCACCTGGGAGGCTTTCCTGTTATCGGGATCGCTACTTAGCCGATTGGCCGCTTTCATGATGGCGTCATAATAATTGCCATGCTCAAGCGATTTTTTGCCTGTAGAACAGGCCAGAAGGAGCATAAGGGAAATAATAAATGTCAGGAAACTTATCTTTCTCATTGTTGTTTGGTTTGAAATCAGGTTTTATATTGCTTTAAAATATAGGTTATTCTCTTTCCAATCGTTTCGCTTCATCCCAAATGACATCCATTTCGGCAAGGCTCATTTTTTTGAGATCAATTCCCTTCTGCAAAGTCTGGCTTTCCAGGTAATTGAAACGGCTGATAAACTTCAGGTTCGTGCGTTCCAGAGCGGTTTCAGGATCGATACCGTATAAGCGGGCAGCATTGACCATGGCAAAAAACAGGTCCCCAAATTCACCTTCAATCTTATCCTGATCCACCTGATCGATTTCATGGTTTAGTTCATTGATCTCTTCCTTCACCTTGTCCCAAACCTGTTCACGGTATTCCCAGTCAAATCCGATTCCGCTGGCTTTCTCCTGGATACGGTTTGCTTTTATCAGAGCTGGCATCGCTGCAGGTACACCTTCCAGCACACGCGTATTTCCACCCTTTTCCTTGAGCTTCAGTGTTTCCCAGTTCTGTTCCACCTCGCGGGCATTGGCTACATCCACCTCTCCAAAAACATGGGGATGGCGATAGACCAGCTTTTCATTGATGGAATTTAGCACATCGGCCATATCGAATGCGCCTTTCTCGGACCCTATTTTGGCATAAAACACGATGTGCAACATGAGGTCACCCAATTCCTTCTTGATCCCGATCAAATCGTTGGAAAGGATGGAATCGGCCAGTTCATATGTTTCTTCAATGGTCAGTTTCCTGAGAGATTCGAGGGTTTGTTCTTTGTCCCAAGGACATTTCTCACGTAACTCGTCCATGATTTCGAGCAATCGGGCAAAAGCAATTAATGGATCGTTCATTTCAAAATTTTATCAATGAAATACAAAATTAGAGTCCAATATAAATCATTAAACACAGCAATGGATTGATTACTTTTTTCTTTTTAAAGTTCTTACCACCAGGAATACAACAAACCCAAGGCCAATAATAATAAAGCCCCAGGTTATTTCGCGAAAATAAACTTCCCACTTATCAACCAAAACATAACTCATGATAGCCAGAATAGAATTCCACAAAGCACTGCCAAGCGCTGTGAAGATGATAAATTTTTTCAGGTTCATTTTTGACAAACCAGCTGGAATAGAAATCAAGTGGCGGATGCCTGGAAGTAAACGACCGATAAAAGTGGAAGTATTGCCATTCTCCAGAAAATATTGTTCTGCATGTTCAACCTTTTGACGGTTGATAAAAAAGATGCGGGCCCAGCGACTGTCGGCAAGTGCATAAATAATCTTTCTCCCCAAATAAAAAGACAAGAGGTAGTTGAACAGCGCCCCAATGATACATCCCAACGTGGAAAAGAATATAATTAAACCCAGATTTAGCTTTCCTGCAACTGCCAGATAGGCCGCCGGAGGAATAACCAACTCACTTGGGAGAGGCACAAATGAGCTTTCAATGGCCATCAATACGGTGATTGTAAAGTAATTGATATTTGATAAGTACCAGTCAATAAAGGGTTGAAATGTTTCCGCTAGCATAATGTTATTATTTTGAATGTGTAAAAATACAAAGAAGAACCAGAATGAAAACTAATACGGACAATTTTGCAACAATTTGTATTATTAGAATGAAAAAAGCAGGTTCCCCGAAGAGAACCTGCTTTGATTGAGACCATGCAGAATGATCTTATTTGATCATTTCAAAACTACGTTTTACAAACTTATCAAGGTCTTCACCTCTCAACATTCCATTGGCCAGTAGAGCCAGATCAACCAATTGCTTGGCCAGTTTGTTTTCCTTGCCAAATGAAGTAAGCTTTTCTTTGCGTTGTTCCTGAAGAGAAGAGATTGCATTTTCTAGTTCTTCCGTTTGCTCCTTTACCTCCGTTGGAACTTCTTCTTCCTTTTTATCCTTCTTCTTTTTATCAAGTTTCTTCTTTTCAGATTCTTTTTCGGCTATTTCAGCATTAACAAGTTTCAATTCTTCACCTAAAACAGCATCACGTTCCTCAAAAATTTGTTTAACCAATGGATGAGAAGTATTCACTACCAGGTTCATGTTTTCGGGAAGGTCACCGTAAAAACTCATCCCTCCCTGCATCTGGCTCATATCCTTCATGCGACGCATGAATTCATTGCGTGTGATCACCATCGGGTTGCCTGTTGGTCCCAGATCTTTAAAATCGACAATGAATCCGAAATCTTTATTTTCAGGGCAAACTGCTTTGAAAATAGGACTCAGTTCATTCTTTTCTTCCCAGCTCAATTCATTGGCCGCATTATCTTTGGCAATCAAATGCTCTGCAACCTCTGAGTCAACCCGTACAAACCGTTTGTTGCTGAATTTCTGCTCAAATTTATTGATGAGGGGAGTTGCCAAGACATTGTTCATGATCAACACATCATAGCCCTTGTTTTTTGCAGCTTGTACAAATGAGAACTGTTCTTCGGCATTGCTGGTATACAAGTAAATCAAGTTATTTTCCTTGTCAGTTTGTTCACCCTTGATCAGTGTTTCATATTCTTCCAGGGTAAAATACTTACCGTCTGTATTTTTGAAAAGGAAGAACTTCTCTGCCTTGTCGTAGAATTTATCTTCCGTCAACATTCCGTATTCGATGAAAAGACGCAGATCATCCCACTTGGCTTCAAAATCTTCACGTTTATCTACAAACAACTGAGACAAGCGATCTGCCACTTTTTTCGTGATATGACTGCTGATTTTCTTCACATTCGAATCGCTTTGCAGGTACGAACGCGAAACATTCAATGGAATATCGGGCGAGTCAAGTACACCATGCAAAAGAGTCAGGAATTCGGGTACTATACCTTCTACCGAATCGGTAACAAAAACCTGGTTGCTGTATAGCTGAATTTTGTTCTTCTGAACTTCAATGGTATTCTTAAGCTTTGGAAAATACAAAATACCTGTCAGGTTGAAGGGATAGTCTACATTGAGGTGAATATTGAAAAGAGGGTCTTCTGCCATCGGATACAACTGATGATAGAATTTGGTATAATCTTCTTCGGTCAGGTCTACTGGTTTCTTGGTCCATGCCGGAGCTACATCGTTGATCTGGTTATCCTCCTCGCTTTCCACTTCTTTTCCATCTTTCCAGCTTGTCTTTTTACCAAAAACCACAGGAATGGGAAGGAATTTACAGTATTTGTTCAGCATATCCGCGATGCGTGATTTCTCCAGGAATTCTTCTGAATCAGGATTGATGTACATTACAATGTCAGTACCCACTTCATCCCTTTGGAAGTCCTCCAGCATATATTCAGGACTGCCGTCACATTCCCAGCGGATGGCAGTTGCGCCTTCACGGTATGATTTGGAAATAATCTCTACCTTGGAGGAAACCATGAAGGAGGAATAAAATCCAAGTCCAAAATGTCCAATGATCGCGTTGGCATCGGTTTTATACTTTTCCAAAAACTCTTCAGCCCCTGAAAAGGCAATCTGGTTGATAAATTTTTCTACCTCTTCGGCAGTCATCCCGATACCGTTATCAGAAACAGTCAGTGTTTTTGCTTCTTTGTCGATTTTCACACTTACTTTTGCATTCGAAAGGTCTCCCGAATATTCGCCTTTGGAAGCCAGGGTGCGTAATTTTTGCGTTGCGTCAACAGCATTTGACACAATTTCACGAAGGAAGATGTCGTGATCAGAATACAGGAACTTTTTAATGATGGGGAATAAATTGTCACTGGTAACGCCTATTTTTCCTTTTTGCATCGTACTTATTTTATGAGTTAAACATTCATTTTTCGAATCCTTCATTTTTCAAAGATTATACCATGATGCTAAAATGACTTTTTGTCACCGATCTTGACAAATAGAATGGTTTCAAGGTGACAGAAACTGATATTATTCTGCTTTTATCTGACGGAAAGGGCTTATTTTGCGGCGCATTATTGAACCGATCAATTACCATGACAAAACTTGAAGCTTATTTTAACCAGTTCAGAACAGAAATTGTAGGATTCGGCCAGCATTTCACATCGCCCTATGGTGAAAAAAAGATCATTTATGCTGACTGGCTTGCAAGTGGAAGACTATACACACCCATTGAAAATCAGATCACATCCGTCTTCGGTCCTTTTACTGGAAATACCCATTCTGAAACCAGTGAAACGGGCGCCCTGATGACACACGCTTATCACCAGGCACAGCATATTATCAAAGCACACGTGAATGCCGGGCCCAACGATATTATCATCACTGCTGGTTCAGGAATGACTGCTGTGATCAACAAATTTCAAAGGATGTTGGGACTTAAATACTGCGGAATGGTCAATCACACCGGTTGCCTTGTCAAACGCGACCGCCCAGTTGTATTTATCACACACATGGAGCACCATTCAAACCATACCAGTTGGTACGAAACTAATGCCGACGTGGTATTGATTGATCCCGATAAAAACCTACAGGTTGATCCTGAGAACCTTCGCAAAAAACTGGAAGAATACAAAGACCGGCCTTTCAAAATTGGTTCGTTCACCGCCTGCTCCAATGTGACAGGAATTCACACTCCCTATTATGAGCTGGCCCAAATCATGCACGAATATGGCGGGGTCGTATTCATCGACTTTGCTGCCTCTGCCCCTTACGATCTGATGGATATGCATCCGGCCGATCCAAAGCAGAAACTGGATGCCATCATGTTCTCACCCCATAAGTTCCTGGGAGGTCCTGGATCCTCAGGTGTGCTGGTTTTTGACCAGTCGATGTACCACAATTCAGTGCCCGATCAACCCGGTGGGGGCACTGTGGATTGGACCAATCCATGGGGTCAGTATAAATATGTGGATGATATTGAAGTACGTGAAGATGGTGGGACTCCCGGGTTCTTACAGACAATCCGTACAGCGCTTTGCATCAGGCTGAAAGAAAAGATGGGCATTGAAAACATTCATCAACGGGAAAAAGAATTATTAAAATTGGCTTTTGCCGGCCTCGACAGTATTCCAGAAGTCATCATTATGGATAGCGTTCAGCGCAACCGGTTAGGGGTGATCTCATTTTTTGTGACCAAAATTCACTACAACCTGCTGGTCAAGTTGCTCAACGATCTGTATGGCATTCAGGTGCGTGGAGGTTGTGCCTGTGCCGGAACGTACGGACATATATTACTTGAAGTGAGCCACGAGTTGTCGGATGAAATTACCCGTCAAATCAGCCATGGCGACCTTTCCTTAAAACCGGGATGGGTACGCTGGTCGCTGCATCCGACTACTGCCAATGAGGAAGTTGAACTTTTTATCAACGCACTGCGCGATATTATTGAGAACCATGAGAAATATGCTTCCGACTACACCTATTTCCCAAAGGAAAACATTTTCAGGCATAGAAATGAAAACAACTACGAAACGACTGTCAAGGCTTGGTTTTCCATGTAGTTGTTAATATACTGAAAAATGGGTGGTGATTTTTAGGAAAATAATCGTTACACCTCGGCTGTTGTTCTGAATGGAAACCCGACTCTGGTGGGGCCCAAGCTACAAGCAATCAAATAAATGCATCAACATTCCTACAAAGGCAGTGTGTTGGGGCTACCCATTTGGTATTCATGGAATGCTGCAGAACTAAAAAAACTCATTTTACATTGGTAACCAGACCTTGCCAAGAAATATTCATTTACTTGAATAAAAGAGAATTACAACCTCATTTATTGAAGCTAGATGCAAAATAAACTGGCAATAGACTCCAAAAGGCCAGCACTCCCGAAGCTTGGAATCCTTCCCTCTTAATCTTTCAATCACCCTGTAAAGGGGCATTGTGTTCTACTTATCATCTGATACCCATTAGATACTCATCTGTAACCTTTCTGTAACCTGAGGTTACAGAAAGGTTACAGATGAGTATCTAATGGGTATCAGATGATAAGTAGGGAACAACGCTACGATAGGGCCAATAGCTCTTTTTCAAATTGTTCCATAAACATAAAAGGTTTGATGAAACCAATTTCATCAAACCTTTTAAATCATCAAATATCATTGGGATTTCAGAGCATTTTACCAGGCATTTTTCAGTAATATGCCTGTAAGTTCCTGGTTTCAAGTTTCCGATAGCCTCCGAACCTGAAACCTGGAACTTTCATTACTCGTTTATCATCGGCAGAAACCCATAATCCTTGCTATACCGCAGCATTTGAGCTGAGTATTCTTCATTATAATTGACCAGCACATCAGCAACGGTTCCACAAGGCCAAACCTTCAATTCGTAAACGGGATTTAAGAATCCTGCATAGGGTGCCAGGTCGAGCTTTTTAAAACGGGCCAGAATTTCATCGTGAAGTTGACGGTCTACTTTTACACCAAAGTTTTCAACCAATTGTTTGGCAGCCTCAAAGTCGCCTTCAGACTTAACGCGCTGTATTTCTTTCAGCAATTGGCCAAACAATTCTCTTAATGCCTGGTAATCGTTAATCCGAACATAGGTCTTATCGTTTACTCGGATAAACTCAACAATATTTTGCGCTTTCCCGGCTTCATATACCCAACGGGCGATCAATTGGCGGTTTCGCATGTGTGATTCCTCAATGTCTTTTCCGGGTTCAATGCGAGTGAGTTGTGTCAGCAGTCCGTTGCGAAGGTAGGTATCATATTCAGCTTTGGCAGCATCCGGCGAAGGAAGTAGTTCCAGGTGGATCATTTGATCGTCGAGCATATAATACAATGCAAAAAGGTCTGCTCTGGTTTCTTCAATGGTTGAATAATAGTTCTTTAGGTTTTCTGTGGTCACCCCTTCGGCCACTTTTCCCGAGCCATGGCCCAAACATTCATGCAGATCGGTGTGCAGATTTCCGGCTAAATAACCATATTGCCGCACCCTTTCTATTTCTTCTGCGGAGCCTGCAAATTCTTCCAGCATCCCGTTGTTCATCGAATCCAGGAAATAGGCTTGTGTAATATTTTCAATGGTAACCGATTTGGATCCATGCTTCTCACGAATCCATTCAGCATTGGGTAAATTAATCCCGATAGGCGTGGCAGGGTAACAATCACCGGCCAACATGGCCACGTTGATCACTTTTGCACTCACCCCTTTTACCGCTGACTTTTTAAATTGCGGATTAACAGGAGAGTGATCCTCGAACCACTGCGCATTTTCACTCAAGATACTGGCACGCTTAGTGGCTTCCATGTCTTTGAAATTCACAATAGACTCCCAACTTCCTTTTATTCCCAATGGGTCGCCGTAAACTTCAATAAAACCATTCATAAAATCAACTTCTCCTTCCAGCTCTTTCACCCAATCAATGCTGTACTCATCGAATAAGGCCAAATCGCCGGAAGTGTAATATTGAATCAAGGTGCCTATCTGTTTTTTCTGAAGGTCATTTTCTGCATATTCTACAGCTTTGCTCAACCAAAAGACAATCTGTTGAATGGCCAAGCCATATTTACCATTCAGTTTCCACACTTTTTCAATCAGGCGACCATTGTCCTTTACAAGCGTTGAATTCAGTCCAAATGAAACAGGCTCCGGTCCTGCGTTCGCTTTTAGTTCAGTATAAAAAGCTTCAGCCTCCGGTTGAGTAACACCTTGGTAATAATTATTGCAGGATGTCTGGAGCAAATCCATATCAGGATCAAGATTGACCCGTTTTACTTCTTTGTGAGGGTCAAAAATCACTTCCTGGATACTGGCAATGAACCTTTCCAATTTCATACCTGAAGGAAACTTAAATCCTCGCCAGCGGGATTTATCGACCAGCTCGCTGAAATACGAATCTGGAAATCCAACGGGTAATTTCTCTGTGGAATAATGGTGGTGGATACCATTGGAAAACCAAACTCGCTTAAGATATATTTCGAATGCCTTGAAAGATTCCGTCTCCCGATTTCCCTTGAAGGTATTCCAGATATTTTCCAGCACTGACCGAACGCTTAAATTATAGCGGTTGTTCTGATCCCATAAGATATCGCGTCCACAAAGCGCCGCCTGGGAAAGATAATAAATGTACAATTTTTTGTTCAGATCAAGTGCTTCGAATCCGGGCACTTCATATCTTAATATCTTGAGGTCTGCAAATTTTTCAGCAAATACATTCATGGTATTTATTTTTGAAGTTCTACAAATTTATCTTCCAGCAAATCAACCCGTTTAATGGACATACGAAGCCAATCAAGCATCGTTTTCTGCTGTTCTGCCTCGGTAAGATGCCAATCAATGGTTGAATGATTGCGAAGTTGATCAGTCAGGTGGTGCAAGGTTACTGCCACAGAAACAGAAACGTTTAAACTTTCGGTAAAACCGACCATTGGAATTTTCATGAATTCATCGGCCTCTTTGGTGGCCCATTCAGTAAGGCCGGGCCGTTCGCAACCAAACACAATGGCTGCCTTTCCCTTTCTGAGGTCAAAATTCTCCAAATCAACATCATGATCATGAGGAGTTGCCAGAACAATCCGATAGCCCTCCTTACGTAATTTTCGCAAAGCCTGAGGAGTATTCATTTCAGTGCCATTGTGCCGGACAACATTTACCCAGTTGGAAGCCCCTCTTACCACATCTGGATTGAAATTAAACATGTGCTTGTTTTCGATCACATGGACATTTTGGATGCCAAAACAATCAGCCGTCCGAACCACAGCACTTGCATTGTGGGTCTGGTACATATCCTCCAGTACGACGGTCAGGTAATTGGTCCTGAACGAGAGTATTTTATTAAACAAGGCAAGTCTTTCAGGAGTTACAAATTCTGAAAGAAAATGAATTAATTTGGATTCCATCTTTATATATTTCTAGGACAAAGATAAAAAAAAGGGATGCATATAATTTATGCATCCCTTTGGTAAATCTTTTTCAGGATAAAGACTAAATAGTATCAGCTAATTCAGCGCCTGGTTTAAATTTAATAACTTTCTTTTCAGGAATTGAAATAGCTTGTCCTGATTGTGGGTTTCTTCCGGTTCTTGCGCTGCGTGAAGCAACGGAAAAAGATCCGAATCCAAGAAGAGCAACACGATCGCCATTTTTTAAGGCATCAGTAGTAGCTTCTACAAAAGCATCCAGTGATTTTTTTGCATCGGCTTTGGTCAAGCCTGCTTTTTCAGCAATTGAATCGATTAATTGTGCTTTGTTCATAAGAAATCTTGTTTAGGGTTAAAAAAATATGTGAAATATAAATCATTTATACAATTCACAGAAAAAATAATTTAAAAATTCAGAAAACATTAATAAAATCAATGCTTTCAAAAGATTCTCTTTATTGAGATACTAAATTCCTAAATAAGTTTTAAAAAAACAACCATTATGAAATAAATATTTTAAAAATATTTATGCCTCTTTTTCCAATATATTTTTGTGGTTTAAAAAATTGTTCTACTTTTGCAACCGCCTAGGAGAGATGGCAGAGTGGTCGAACGCGGCGGTCTTGAAAACCGTTGACCGTGTGAGCGGTCCGGGGGTTCGAATCCCTCTCTCTCCGCTAGCTAAAGGCCTGAATTTCAACGAAATTCAGGCCTTTTCTATTTTATACATTTTTCTAATATCCCTCTAGTTTCAACACTTCTTTTCCGCGTCCAGTTTCTTTGATTCAAATTTACTTTTTGCTTTTTGAAATAAATTATTTAAATAAATAAGAATTTCCCAGCGCTTTGAGAAGAGTAAATCAGGACTTTAAACAAAATATTTTCAGCCTCCAAACCGCTTTTAATTAATTTCTTCGAAGGATGAACGTCATTTTTGTGAATACCAGGAGCTAAAAGTTTAGACAATAACATAAAAAATCCGGGAAATAAATCCTTCGTAATAAACTTTCCCCGATTTTATTTTTACCAGGTCCACTCCATGGCTTGTCCTTTTTTAAAGACTAGTTCTTTTTTTTCATTGCCATAATACAATGTGGTCTTTCCGTTGTTCCTTGCAAAAATGCTCATTCTTTTGAGTGTTTTGTTGCTCCATTCCATCGCCACTACGAATCCTCCACGAGCACAAAGACCTTTCACTGATCCTTCCCCCCAGGCATCGGGTAAGGCTGGCAACAAACGAATCTCATCATCGGTAGATTGCACGAGCATTTCAGCAACAGCCGCCGCACCTCCAAAATTGCCATCAATTTGAAATGGCGGATGGGCATCAAACAAATTAGGATAGGTCCCTCCTCCGCGCGCGTAATTCGTTTTAACGCCATCCGGTTCAACATATTTCAGCAATTCACGATACATTTTGTAGGCATGATTTCCATCCCACAAACGGGCCCATAGGTTGATCCTCCATCCTTTGGACCAGCCGGTTGTTTCATCTCCTTTAATTTCCAACGTTTTTCTACAAGCATCGGCCAATTCAGGAGTCAACAATGGGGTTATATGATTCCCAGGGAAAAGTCCAAATAAATGGGATTGGTGCCTATGTTGTGGTTCCGGGTCCGCCCAATCGTAATACCATTCCTGGAGATTGCCCTTTTTGCCGACCTGGTATGGATGCAACTTCAGCAATGCCTGTTCAAGTTGACTTCTAAAATCCAGATCCAGGCCCAGTACTTTCGAAGCCTGAATCGTTTGAATAAAACATTGACGGATCATGGCCAAATCGGCAGTCCCACCAAATAAGGTTGCCCCCACATATCCATCGGGCGTGATATATTTGTTTTCAGGAGAAGTCGATGGAGAAGTGATCAGTTCTCCTATTTTATCTTCCACAAGCCATTCAAGGCAAAACAATGCAGCACCTTTCATCAATTCATAGGCTTCATTTTTCAGAAATTTCTGATCATGGGTAAACTGATAATGTTCCCACAGATGCGTGCTCAACCAGGTACCTCCCATGTTCCAGCAAGCCCAGTTCGGATCGCCGTTTCCAAAATCGCCAACAGGATTACTCATGGCCCAAACATCCGAATTATGACAAGCCGCCCAGCCATTTACTCCATAAAATGTTTTGGCAGTGACTTTGCCTGTGGTCGCGATGTTCTTGATAAAACTCAGCAAGGGTTGGTGCATTTCAGAAAGGTTGCAATTTTCGGCCAGCCAGTAATTTTCTTCTGCATTGATGTTGGTCGTATAATTACAGCTCCATGGTGGACGGACATAGGGATTCCAGATTCCCTGCAAGTTGGCAGGAACTCCTGGCGTGCGTGAACTGCTGATCAGCAGGTAACGTCCAAACTGAAAGTAGAGCACTTCCAGGTTCTTATCTTCCTTTCCTTCAGCATATCGCCTGAGTCGATCATCGGTAGGTAAATCAGGTGCATCGGTATTACCCAGGTTCAGGCTAACACGCTTGAAGTATTTTTGAAAATCAGCCACATGCATTTTCCTGAGTTTATCAAATGACCTTGGGAAAGCATTTTTCAATTGATTATCAGCAAG
>DASXUZ010000203.1:0-48707 GCA_036504555.1 Prolixibacteraceae bacterium
TTGAAAGAAATAAGGGAAGTAAAATATGAATCATTTTTAGCTCCATTGATAAACTTTAGTACATTCGTAATTCGTAAATCTATATAACCTACTAAAACAAAACCATGACTTACCTGATTCTCCTATTCGGTTTCCTTTTCGGGGCCATTCTGCAAAGTGCCAAATTGAATAAATACAATACCATCAGTGGGATGGCGCGTCTCGAAGATTATACGGTAGCCAAAGCCATAGCCGTAGCTGTTGGAGTGGGTGCCATATTACTGAGCATCGAAATCGGCTTGGGATATGCTTCATTCCATGTAAAACCAGTGCTTTTGGTGGGCATTGGCATTGGCGGCCTGATCTTTGGGGTCGGCATGGCTATCCTGGGCTATTGTCCCGGAACCCTGCCCGTTTCATTGGGTGAAGGTTCAATGGATGCACTGGTGGGAATAATTGGAGGAATCTGCGGTGGAATTGCCTATACACTTATTCAACCATCTATCCAGGGAATGCTGGGACCTGACTTGGGAAAACATTCACTTCAGAGTGCCTTGGGTGGTGGCACGCTCTATTATATCCTGGTTTTTATATTCGGATTGGTCTTGGTTGGAATTGCTTTTCTATTAAATAAAATAGAAAGAAAGAATAGCTACAATTGGTTGTATGCTGGCCTTGGGTTGGCCGTTTTAAACTGCATCGTGTTTCTCACTTCCGTGTTTGACCGTCAGATTGGCGCTTCAACTACTTACCCATATGTGGGCGATTTACTGACCGGATTGACTTACAACAATTATTTCACTACCCTTGAAAAACCCGGAAAATGGGAGCTCCTCTTTCTGGCCGGGGCCATGCTGTCAGGATTGGTGATTTCATTGGTGCGTAAAGATTTCAAAATCCAGCTCATTCACAGTGGATGGTCCAAAACACAGGGCAAATCACGCTCCAAACGAATTATATGGGCATTTATCGGTGGGTTCATCATGCTCATTGGAGCCCGCATGGCAGGTGGATGTACCAGCGGTCATGTCATCTCAGGAGGAATGCAAATTGCAGCCAGCAGCCTTTTGTTCGGTGCATTCGTCTTCGCTGGATTACTGGTTACTGGAAAGTACTTTTACCGGAAAAACTAATTTATTCACCCGAGTTCGATTTGAGGGAATATTTACAAAAGGTACTTTCACCGTTTTAGTGCACTTTAATCGTTGTTGATTACTTTGCACGTTTTGCACGTTTTGCACGATTTGCACGATTTGCACGTTCTACCTCTTCTCTTCTCTCATGTCAAAAAACAAACTCATTGAACTGGATCAAATAAAACTAACAGGTGTGCAATTCGTGCAAATCGTGCAAAACGTGCAAAACGTGCTAAGTAATCAATAACTGAATAGATAAATATTCTGACATCAGGATATCGCATTGGTGTTATGAAACTATAAAAGGCCTTTCACAGTTAAGCGAAAGGCCTTTTATAAACTACAGTTCTATATTTTTATATGTTTTACACTATTACATTTTCTGCATCTGCATCCTCAGGATCTTCAATTTTACCTTTTTTACCTTCGGCCCGGTAGGCTCCAATGATAAGGCCAATGACCACAACTATTGAAATATACAAGGCATTGGGAATGGGAGGCGGATCGCCAGCTCCGTAGGAATGCATGCCCGACAGGTAGTAATTCACACCAAAGAAAGTCATCAGCACAGAAGCCAATCCCACAAGGGCAAGACTGCTCAGTCCAATGATGCTTTTTAATCCTGGAATTTTCCTCAGATGCAGAATAATACTGTACACCAATACGGTTACCAAGGCCCATGTTTCCTTTGGATCCCAGCCCCAGTACCTTCCCCATGATTCATTGGCCCAGATACCGCCAATAAAGGCCCCGATGGTCAACATCAATACGCCGATGATCAATGCCATTTCAATAATATAGGATACTTCTAAAATGGTAAAACGGATGTTCTTTTCATTCTTAGGGTTTCTTAAAATCATCAACACCAGGTTTAGCATACCCAGCAGGGCACCCATGGCCAGGAATCCATAACTGGCCGTGATGATGGCCACATGAACCACCAACCAGTAAGACTTAAGCACTGGTACCAGGTTTGTGATTTCAGGATTCATCCAGCTCATTCCTGCTACAAACAGGATGATGGCTGTCAATATGGTGGTAACGGCCAAACTGATGGGTGAACGACGTGCAAATATGAATCCTGAAAGGATGGTTGCCCAGCCGATGTAGATCATGGTTTCATAACCATTGCTCCAGGGTGCATGCCCTGAAATGTACCATCGAATGCCCAATCCAACCGTATAAAGCAGAAATGCTAAAAATACAAGAACAGTTCCTGCGTTGATCAATTTAGAGTAACGGGCAGTGGGTTTAAAAATAAGCATAAAATGAAAAACCAGTAGAACAAACCCAAGCAGGGCAAACGTCTTGGCCAGTTTTCCAAAAATATTAAACTGATTATAAAATATCTCCAGACTTACTTTTGTGGACGATGGGATAATATCGGAACCATAAGTGGTCTGGAATTTTTTGATGTGCCCCAGGTACTCATCTGCCTTGGACCAATTCCCTGAAGCAGAGGCAATGTTATATTCCTCGTAATACAATGGCAGGATGTTGGTAGCAAAATCAAGTTCCGGCTTGTTCATTGTCAGTGGAAGGGTTGAAGACGTTGCCCATGTTTTGCGCTCGTCCTTTGGAACGGGAAAAATCTTTAGAAAGTCGCCCTTAAATATCTGGTAGCAGATATTGACCCGTTCATCCAAATTGATGATTTCCTTGTCATATTTATTCCTGCTGGTCTGTTTCTTATTGTACGATTGCTGAACCAGATCATTTAAGCGGTAGGCACCTGCCTGATCGAACAACTGCCCAAATGAGATAAAATTGGTTGAAACGCCCAGCTCCTTTTGCAATTCGCTGTTATCGATCTTTATAAAAGGAACAATCTTCCATTTATCTGGATTGGCACTCATTTCGATGAAAAATTCAACAGGGGAAAGACCCTCCCAATTGTCTTTCTTGGTGATCTTGCGCAATATGTCAGATGCAAGGGTATTGACTGGTTCAATCCTGCCTTCATGATCTTGAACCAACAGTCGGCCAAATGACCTGATATGATCGTCCTTGGATAAATTGGCAGCAAAAACTGAATTCAATGATCCACCCACTAGGGATAAAACGGCAAACAATATAAATGTTTTGCCTGATTTGCGCACTGCCTGAAGTTTTGAACTTAACCGAATGATCTTTTGGAAGCGGCTGCCGGGGCTAAAAACGGTAATTACCATGCCAAGCGCCATCAGAAAATATCCCAGGTAAGTAATAAAAGTTCCCCAATAATCCTGGTTGACTGAAAGGATGGTTCCTTGTTCATCCCGGTCGAAAGAAGACTGGAAGAAGCGGTAACCATTGTATTTTAAGATGTTGTTCATAAATATGCGAAATGGTTTTTCGACCGATGAACTTGGATCTTTCAAAGTGATTTCGCTTGCGTAGGAGGATGGGCTATTGGATCCCGGATAGCGTTCAAGTTGAAAATCGCGAAGATGGATACTGAATGGCAACTCACGAATAATGGGTCCATAGGATAGGCTGACATTGATACCGTTAATGGCACAGGTAACAGGTTCAACCATAATTCCTGCTTTCCCAAAAACATTGACACGCCTGGTTTCGTTTCCTGAGGTTATTTTTGCTGTAAAAGCATCAGCCTCTCCATCACTTTTCTGATCGGGTATTTGAACCAAGGCTGGAGTTGCTTTGGTTAAATAATTTTTTAAAACAAAACCTGCTTTCCCAATGGCATAAAATGTATTGACCATTACAGGATGTGAAACTGATGGAGGCAGTTTTTCGCCAGTAGGGCCCATCATCCCTGATACGACAATCGTATCAGCCGACACCATATTTAAACCTTGTCCGTTTCCAGTAAAAACAACGGTTGCAGAGCCATCACCGGTTTCGAAGCCAAAACTTGCAACTCCCATGTTTTTCTTATCCTTTTGGACCAGCAGAAAATCAGTCCGTTGATTTTTGTCATCACTGTAAATAAGTGAAATGATGGGAGTGCCATTGACATCAGGCACCAGAGTTTCGGATGCATTGGGGACAAATAGTTCATTTTCAACGGTCAATGACTTACCGTCAATGTCCAAAGTTTCCTTGTAGCTGTTGTTTGTATTGGGTGTAAATTTAACCTTTGTAAAGCTGTTCGCTTCATGCCCGTTCGCGCTTGCATTCAGGCTGATATAGGTTGCCTCGGATACAATTTGGTTGTTTGACTCACCTTCACGAATGTGCATGCTGCCTTCAAAACCGAAATAACGGGTAACACCTGCCCCGATAATAATCACGATAAAGGCCAGATGGAACAATAGAATCGCCCATTTCTTGCGATTCACCAACTTGTATTTAATGACGCTCCCTGCCAGGTTGATCGCTCCCACCAATAACAACAACTCGAACCATCCCGATTGATAGATCAGGGCTTGGGCAGTATCAGTTCCGTAATCATTCTCGATAAAGGTGGCATAAGCGATCGAGATCGCAAACATCATCAGGAGCATAACGCTGAAAAGCATCGAGAACAGAAATGAAAATATTTTCTTCATGGTATTATTACTTAAAAAAGAATCTTTAAAACGAATGACAAGAGCTTTTCAGCAAGGATGATGACAGGGGTATTAATTAAAAAAACTCCTTTGCTTTATAAATAAAACAAAGGAATTTTTCCAATAGATTCAAACAACCAAAGGTTTATTTGGTAGTTGGGTCGTCATGTGCAATTTTAGCCGAATATTCTTTGAAGTTGAAACCTTTGTAATTGGGGCTTTCTTCATTGTGGCATTTTTTACAAACTTTTTCTTCTGGAAGGATCATTCCTTTTGCCATAGCAGCTTTCTGATCTTTCATCACAGTAGCAACTTTGTAAAGGCTACCTGCTCCGTGACATGATTCACATGAAACACCTTCTTCAACTGTAATGGAAGCGATTAAACTCTGATCAGCACCTGCAGCCGTAGAATGGCATTTCAAACATTTTGGATTCTTCAGCTCGGCACCTTTCAAGGCAGCCATTGCTTTGGCATGAGGACTTGCCAACCATTTGTTATATTGTTCTCCCTTATCTGCCTTGTTATGGCACATCTTACACTTGGCTGCACCAACATACTGGGCATTCTGTGCATTGACTGAGGTGAGGAAAAAAACAACCATCCCCATTAGAAAAATTAACTTTTTAAAATTCATAGTCGTGTAGTTTTAAAGATTGTTTAAATATTTTCTGCCTTAATGAACCTTTGTTTTATTAATGCAGCTATTAAGTGTTTTCAATCATTTAATGTGAAACAAAAGTGCAATAATTTTTTAATATAGACAAAAATCAAGCCATACATTTTGAGACCCAGACCAAATTCATCTGTTAATAAAGTTGAGCATGGCACGATGAACAAAGTTCAGTCCGCCAGGCTTCGTCAATATCTACAGGGTGTTTGAATTCAAGTGGAGCAACCGAATTTGAATATTGCATACTATCAGGAGAACCTTGTGCACTGATACTATGACACAAATTACAATCCCTGGAGATCACTTTTCCCGATTCGGTGGCATGCCTATCATTGTGACATCTGAAACAGCCGTCATACTCCATGTGCCCGATGTTATTCGGATATTTCCTCCAATCCGCTTTCATGTAGGGGAAAATATTGCTGGCATACCCGTTTTGGATTTCAGTAATCGAATTCTCAATGTCGGCTTTCCTACTTTCCACTAAATCAGGATGCTTTGATTTATAAAAATCATTCACCTGGGTTCTAATGGCCAAAAATGCACTGTCCTTGGTTCCATAAACCTTATAAAGAACGGCCATGGAAATCTGTTTGATACCAGGCAAAGTTTTTGATATTTTTCCAGCACTCATTGACTTATCAATGAAATTCTGCGGCACATTGTAGTTATGGGAGGGTCGGTTGTGACAATCAAGACAGTCCATGACCCTGGTTTCGAGCGAATCCAGTTTTTCCTTACTTAATAGATTTTCACTATCCGTATATACCTGGCTAACGCCTGTTTTGGTATTGGTATATCTTACCCAGGGAATCACCTGACGATTGGGCGAGGTGGTTTTGTATTCAATTTTAACGTCGGCACTGATGTGCTGATGAATTCCCTTTTCCAGTCCTGCCGATGTCATTTGTGAACTTGTTTTCATTTGTAAATGAATGACGTGTTCCGTATTTGAATCATCAGCCAGGTAGGACACTAAATTTTTCATCTTTCGGTCATAAAACTTCTCAGGCCAGTGACATTGCTCACAGGTTTGCTGAGCCGGGCGAAGATTGGCAATCGGCGTTGGAATAGGCGTTGGAAATTTATGGGCCAAGACCGAATAAACCTGGTACAACCCTGACATTTTACTCTTCACATACCAGCTTGCTCCTGAACCGACATGACATTCAACACAGGCAACCCTTTCATGGGATGAACCGTGGTAAGTCACATACTCGGGCTCCATCACCTTGTGACACAACTTCCCGCAAAATTCAACAGATTCGGTATAATGAAACGCTTCATAACTACCGATGGATGAAATAACAACCAGGAAGACTGTTCCAAAAAGAAAAATGATCGAAGCATTTCGGGTGGCTTCATTGTTAAAATTGATCACAGGCCAGTTTCTGTGCTCACCAGCCTCATCTTCTTTTCTGGCCCTCTCCCGGTTGATCCTCATCCCAATGGGAATCAGGATTAATCCGGCGATCATAAACCCGGGAAGCAAAATATACATAAACAGCCCGATGTAGGTTCCACCAAAACCAAAAAACCAGTTGAGGATAACCAATGAGAGGATGGCTGCAAGGTTGAATACGGCCAGAACCGCGCCGGAAATTGAAATCCAATTTTTTATTGATGAAGGTAATTTCATTTTTTTATCTTCTAAAATATGGGTTTTAAATATTCTCCGAAGTTCACAAAAAATACCTACTAAACCAATAGTATTTTGCACTTTAAGTGAAACCTGACAAATATCAAGTTTGAATAATTAAAATCAATTATTTACTCCCTCCTCAATGAAAAAGAAGAGAATAAATAATTAAAATTACCAATATAATCCCAGTAAACAGGAAAACATATCCAAAGAATTTCACCACTTTCATTCGCTGTTCGGTGAATTGAGTCTTAACCACTAGATCGTTTAACTTGCCTGATGATTCCAAATCCTCAAATTCCCGGGGCCTGTCTTCTTTGTATTCGTCAATCTGTACTCTTCCAGTGAATATAACTGTATCCATCGGGAATGCTTCAGGCCGAAGATGGGTATTAAAGAAATGAATCGTGAAAATAAATCCAACAGCCAGCAAAGCTTCATCACTGTGGATAATCTGGGCCACATTGATCAACCAGCCTGGGAACAGTCGGGTAAAGAAAACCGGGAACCATAGTACCAAGCCTGTTGAGCCAATCACCACCACACCCCAGAAAACAGCCATGTAATCAAATTTCTCCCAATAGGTCCATTTCCCATACGAAGGACGCGGGCCCCTGCCGGTGAACCACTTCATGGAAGCCCAGAAATCTTTTAAATCCTGGCCATTAAACATCAATGAATTTTTTCCAAAGATAAAATCCATCAGGCTCAACCCTTTTTCCTTTTTCAGCTTGAACAATGAAAATACATGGTAGGAGAAATATCCAAATGTAATCACGGCTGCAAATCGATGAATAATTCCCGCATTGTAGGCACCTCCAATAAATTTAACCAGGAACTTTGCCCATTCCATAAAGGCAAACTTCAGCAACATACCTGTAAATGCAAGGGTCAGGAAACTGATAATGACAAAAATGTGCGTAATACTCTGGCTCCTTGTGAATCGTCTCACATACACTTTTTCACCAAGCTCCTTTTCATGTTTCTTCTTTTTTCGCATGGCACTGATCGATCTGGGCAGCCATAAAAGCGTATGTATTCCGAAGAAGATAAATACGCTGACAAGCAATCCAGTCATCGCCCAGAAGGTATAATAAAGCCATGGAAATTTACTCTTATTGTTGTGAGTGGCATGCGTCAAATACCCCGTAAACTTTTTACTTGCATCTGCATGGCATTTCTGGCACGTAGCTACAATGTTTCTCGGACCAACCGAGGAATTGGGATTCTCTATCTTTAAAATATTGTGCGCTCCATGGCAATCGGAACACCTGGCAGCCTGCATATAACCCAGCTGGTAAACTTTGCCGTGATAGGTTTCCAGGTAAGTCTCAGCCAGTTTGGAATGACACTTCCCACACTGAACCGTTATTTCGGACATAAACTTGTCCTGGTGAACTTCAGAAATCAAATGTGCTGTATGACATGTTCCACAGGTGGGGTATTTCAAACCATCGCCTTCTTCCCTGTAGGCATGATCGCTGGCAATATACTGGTTGTAAATTCCCTTGTGGCAATTTCCACAAGTAGAAGCGATGTTTTTAGGATTGACCGAGGACCTTGGATCTGACTCTTTTAAATTGAAATGTGTGGTGTGACAATCGGTACATACGGCAGCTGAAAGCAATCCCTTTTCAGAAAGACTTCGGCCATGTACGCTGGAAGAATAATCACGAAATGCATCTATCTCATGCAGGTCAGTTCCCTGAACAGCCTTGCCTCCTTTAGTGTGGCACTGGCCACAAAGCTTGGGTATCGAAGACCTGTAAACCGGAGAACTCTCATCTGCGATTGGCTTAACAAGGTGGCTGCCATGACAGGTCGTACAGTAGGGGGCATTGTCATTTTTATTAAAATAAGCTTGCCCGTGGCCGCTTGAGAAATATATCTCCGATTCCTTGGCATGGCAATTCGAACAATCCACCTTCCCAGCTGTTTCGCATGGCCGATCCAGGTGAGCGGTCACATCTGAATGACATTTTACACAAGTGATCGTTTTATGAGTCGATACAGCCAGTTCCATGACATCCACTTTCAAGGAAACCTCCTTGTCGTTGACCACTTTATGGGTCCCTGCCTTGTCATGACACTTCAGGCAAGTGTTGTCCGAAATACTGGATACCAGGTTTTTCAATTCTACCCTATGCGGAGGGTGACAAGCCGTACAAGCTGGGATCGCACCAGGTTTTTTCTCCCACAGCTCTTTATTGATTACCTTCACATGCACATCCTCAATTCGGGCATGGCATTTCATACAGGTAGTGGCAATGTTAACGGGGGCAATACTTGAACTTACATTGGTATGGGGCAATATCAGGTGGTTACCATGACAATCGTTACAAGTAGCCGAAACAATCAATCCTTTTTTATACAATCCCTGACCATGAATACCTTCACTGTAATTTTCAAGAATATTGTGCTGACCAATGTTATAAGCCCTGGCTACCGGCGAGCCTTCCTTATGACAAGAGCCACATAAAATGGGAATATTCATCTTATAAGTCCGCGAATCGGGCTGATCAGATTTGATGATATTATGGGTGCCATGACATTCCTTGCAGCTGGGTGCATACTTTTCGTTCGCCAAAAATGCCTTGCCATGAATTCCACGGAAGAATTTCTCCCTTGCATCGGCATGACAAGACCCACAATCAACCGGCTTGAGTGATTCGGGATGGGGAAAATCAGCTACGGCAGCATCGGTATGACAAGCCGCACAAGTAACACTCTTATGAACAGAATGATCAAGTGCATTTGCAGGTACATACCTGGAAATCTTTTTACCCGGTTTCTCGGATGTTAATCCCGGATCATTGTGACAGGATAAACAATCGTCATTCGTTTGAGCCCATGAACTGCTGAAGCCTAACAACAAAACGATCGATAGCACAAGGACCTTTTGTAGGATCTTTGGACACAATAGCCGTTGAATACCCATAAAATAATCCATCTGAATCATTGATAATAACCTTTTAGAATATCCAAAATCCTTATTGGATAAAAGAAGCTTATAATACTTTCCCATAATTTCACCCGCTTATATAAGCCTTATAAAAACACTGTAAATTAAATATGATGCCAACCGTTAATGATACCTTTATAATTGTCCAAAGGCGATTTCCCTATCGAAGCCACATATAAATGTATGATTAAAAAGATGGAAATGAAAAATCCCATGGCCGAATGTAACAGGGCCGTTACGTATACACCACTAAACCCGTATACATTCTCGATGATGATTTCTGGAAACAAAAGTGCAAAACCTGTAACAATCACCACTGGAACTACCAGGTACATAACCACTACATAAATAAACTGCTGCAGGGGATTAAATTTCCGCTTGGCAGAAAGTGGAAAAGGATAATCCTTTCCATGGAACATCCCCCATGTATAGTATACCGATTGCTTGATTAACCGATTTAAAAAACCTTTTAGCTTGACCAGGTAATACCTGCCATTGCCCGATACGATATTCCCAATAAAAAAACACAAATAGCTCAGGGTGACAATGACCCCTGCAATATTGTGCAGATTAACTGCCAGGTTAAAACCCATCACGGCGGTCTCAATGCTCGACTGCATGGAAAGCCCCGAAACAATCAGAACAATAATACCCAAGGCATTAAATGCATGCCAAATCCTTAACCATACAGGATAAAAATATATTTTTTCAGTTGCTGCCATTACAAACTACTTTTTAAAAATTCTGAAAATACTATGTATAATAATGCCAGTCAATGTTGCCAGGAATATTAAAATACTTAATAATTTAATAAATGGACTCTGATGTGAACCAATTGTATAAGATGAGCTGGTGAGAATAGCCTTTACGCCCCCATTTTCAGCCCGCTTCTGTAAATTCTCGTATTTGTACAAGGAAGCTTTCAGCCTCGAATTGGCAGAATGGCATTGAACACAGTTTTTCACTGCCTTATCCTTCTTGAGAATATTGTGTGAAACCATCAAACTGTCCACCACCTCGGTATGACATTCGATACATCTTACGTGTTGAAAGTGGAGTGCCTGGTTGGGTAACCAATCGTGTACCTCCACCAATTTCGGATTATCATGCCCCGATACCAATTTGTACTTTTTCATATCGTTGTGACATGAAAGGCACATCTTGTTGTCGAAGTCTACAATTTCCAGCACATCACTGCTATTCCTGGCAGTGGCTTTGTAGGTGTGCTGGCTATGGCACTTTGAACAAGAGAAGTTTTCGCCATACACCTGAAAATGCACACTTTTCTTAAATTCTTCCTGTATCTTTTCAAATTGATAGGTAGCAAATGAAGCATCCCCTCCATGACAATCCAAACAGGTGCTCAATGGCTCAAGCTTTAGATTGGCCTGGTGTGGATAGGTTTGATATGTTGCCGAATGACAATCGGTACAGTCGAAACTTTTGTGTACCCCTGCAGACATGGCAACCGTGTCAAGAATATAATAAGGATTCATCAAGCGTTTGACCAACTTCCCGGTCACTTCATTTTGAAACGAATAGGATTGGTTGGAATGGCATTTTAAGCAAACATGATGTTGAGCATCCTTATATGATTGAGCATTTGAATACGAAGGCGCGCAAAATAAAAAGATGAAAATCAATACGATGAAACTATATTTCATTTCTAAGAATATGTAATTTATAAATATTGCTCACTATCAAAAAATGGTAATATCCCTAAGAAAAAGGAATATTACCATTTTATTTAAAGGCTATTTAAATATTTCTTTGAATGGTTAAAATGCCCACAGTCTTGTAATAACAAATCCAATGGCAAAACCCGTTTTATCCATCTCATTTTGGTTCCACATCATATTTTCCTGTGGCAATAAGGAAGTGGTAGATCCCATATAAACCTGGAAAGCGTGAGTTCCTGTTGAAACTTCATACCCCAAAGAAAGTGTTGGTTTTGAGGCAGGAAATTCAGTGGTCCATGCGCTTTGTTCCGAGATACCCTTAATTTTCAAAGGTGCATCGTAGTTAAAGATTACAGATCCCTGTGGAGATACTTTGATACGGCCATTGAAATGAACAGCGATTTTATCGTGATCATATGGTTTTCCAACAGTCTGGTAGCTTACCATGTTATAATGTGAGAAGCTAACGGCAGCCTGAAGTGACAACCATTCATTGAATTTACGGGCAACAATTAACTGTGAAAAATAACTTAAACGGTCAGAAAATGCAAATGCATTAACCGCTCCAACAGGTGAGGCTTCACTAACAGTATCGGCCAAATCAGTTTTATTTCTTCCGTCAATTCCCACATTTCCATACAAGGCAACAGAAACTGGAATGGTATTTTTGCGCGTTTGTTTTAACAAGGTCCATTTGGCATCCAAATCGGTGGTCATGTTTCTCTTGATGATACCAGCCCCAATTTGAAAATTCTTGACAGGTACATAGTTAAGACCAATTCTGATATTCGATGAACCATAAATTCCCCAAAGATTAGAGCTGCCTCCATCAATGCTTCCGAATTTGTGCTCGATGGCCATTTCCAGTGTCTTTACAGCAGGAATAACAACAGTCTGTGCATCAATCAGGTAACCACTTTCAAAAGTAGCATTTACAGGATAATCTTTTACCTTAACCCCGGTGGAATCATTTTGTGCAAATGATAAGACCGAAATACATGACAGAAGAACTATAAATAGAATATTTTTTTTCATTTCAGCGATTATTAAATGTTTGCACTAATTATTTTTAGCTCCTTCTGTAATCCATTGAAGAATTTTGGCTGCTTGTGTCGCAGATACCTTGGCAGCATGATTGCCCGAAGAGGCATTGATATAAATCACACTGGTCTCTGGACTTGCTGTATTGACAAACGCAGGCACAATCTGTGAATAAGCATTGGCGGCTGTCAAATCAGGGGCCTGAACACCTGTCTTGTGACAAACGGTACATTTGGCTTCAAAAATTGGTGTAATATCCTGTGAAAAGCTCACATTACTCACCGGTGCAACGACTTCTGGCAAAACGAAATCATATTTGCAGCTAATGGTGGCCAGTGAAAATAAAATCAGAATAAGGAATAAGTTATGTTTTTTCATAATATTCATATTTTTTGTTTGATACCAAAAAAGGCTTCATTTTATTAAAAAAGAAGCCTTTTTTAGAATCTAATTAGATAATCACCTTAATTCAGTTTGGCAATTGAATTCGTCAACAATGCTTTGGTATAATTAAAGTTGTGAATTCCTAAACTGTAATCTCTCAAGCATAACTGGAAGTTGATCAAAGCACCCATCTGAGCATTTGACAAAGTCAGCGTTGGCAAAGTAGCGTTGTAATCTTTTTGAGCCTGGTTCCAGGTTGCAGGTGGATTACCTACAAATTTAAAGCTGCTTGGATTGTTGACTTGTCCTGTTGGATTGGTGATAGGATCGTAAACGTTCAAATAACCATCATAGTTGTTGGTTGTTAAACCAGCCCACATATTTGATTCTGCATCTGGATTCCTGTTCAGGATTTCAACGCCACCTTCATTCAGTTTGGCAGCAAGGGCATTCAATAAATCCTTGATTTCTTTGCGAGGATTCACCCAAAGGTTGGTAGTTGTTGAAGTAACAGCAGCAGAGTGACATCCTGTAGCATTACAAGTGGTCAGGTTACCTTTGGCAACAAATGTGTGGCCTCCAGCTCTTCCAACTACATCGCTTTTTCCTGCTTGTGGTCCCATGTGACAGTCAATACATGAAGCAACTGTAGTGTGTTGTGAATTGGTATAAGCCAATGTTCCTGGGAATTCTACACCACCTTTACCAGCATATACAGCACCTGCGGTTCCGTAATGGGTATGAGTTCTGTAGCTTGGTTTGATGATGTTGGTTGCTCCTGTTGGGTTACCATCATAAACAACTCCTGCAGTAGTTGCCAAAGCAACATAGTCAAGTACGTTACCTGTTAAGGCATTGGTAAATGGACGTGGTTGGTGACATTTTACACACAAGTTACTTTTGTGATCATCGGCTGGTAAGTCGATGGTTTTTGTTGCACCCCACATGGTCATATCAACAGGTGCTACAGTTGTCAAAGCGATATCTGCAGCTCCGTAAGTGGTATGCAGTGAACTGTGACAAGTTGAACAACCAATTTCGCCATAAGCTGCTGTAGCTATGGTGGCATAGTTATTGACCCATTTATTAGTTGTGGTATTCAGTGTGAATGTGGAGGGAACATTATTTTTAGTTACGTATTTAAACGCTTCCTGAGCATGACAGGGAGTACATCCTGTGTTACCTGATTCTTCGAAAGCAGCTTCTCCATAAGAGTGTTTTGAGAACTCGAACTGAGTGGCAATTTTATCAACACTGGTAGCACTGTGACAAACTTTGCAAGTTTCATTGGCATCTACTCCATTGGTTCCATCGGCACCTTTTTCGCCTTGAAGACCCATGGGTCCTTCTTTTACACAGGAAGGAGTTGTAAACATGATCACAGTTGCAAGTAGCGCTAGCTGAATTACATTTTTAAGTTTCATAAATTAAGTATGTTAAGGTTACAATTTATATTTACCTTTTTGTGAACGTCTTTTTAACGATTTTTCACACGGCTAAATTAGAAACCTTCCACGATTAATTTAAGTTTGTGTAATTGATGTTTACCGGTAAAACGGATGATTAAACACAAGCTTTGTATTGACATTTGTCAACCCAAATAGTCAAAAAAAAACTACCCTTTTCTGCTAATCACCACAAGTGCCTCTTCATCCAGCACATGCATGTTGCTCCCCTCAACGGCAATTATCCCGGCTGATTTAAATTCTTTCAAAATCCGGATAAAGCTTTCCATGGTCATGCTGGTCATATCTGCCAGTTCATGGCGTGAAAGATAGGTATCGAAGGGATTACAATTAAAGATTTGATTTTTCAGGTGAAGCAACAGGTCAGCAACTCGGCCTGGCATGTATTTTTGAGTAATTCCCACCAAATTATTGAGCATTTCAATGTTTTGACGGTTATTCAATTTCAACAGCTCAAAGGCAAACTGGTTGTTTTTCGAAACCAGCTCGAAGATCTTCTCCGAATCAATAAAACAACAATCAACTTCAGTGACAGCCTGCACTGTAAAATGCCTGATCTCGTTAATAAATATACCTCCTCCGGTCAAGATTGAATGGGTGGTCACGAGTCGAAGGATAAGTTTTTTATCCCCTTCCCCTTCGGCAACAATTTTGGCCAATCCATTCTTGATACAAACCATGTGGCTCGCCGAGGTATTTTGCTTCAAAATAGTTTCGCCTGCCTTAAAATGCACATGCCGTTTTTCTGCAATGAGCATTTTCAATTCTTCTTCATTCAGGCAATTAAATATATTTTCGTCTCCAATGTCAAAGCAGCGCGAACAACAGCTATCGGTGCACTTTGTACATGTTTCTTCAAATCGTCTTTTTGTCTCCATCATGTCGATTAATTCATTTAATAAATCAATATAAACCGCAAAAATGATCCCTAAAATACGGTTGGAACCCTACCTGATTTACACTTTAAATTAGGGCTTTAAGATACCCAATCTATTCAAATATACAAATGAATATATCTTCCTCCAAATATGCTTTAAAAATTACTTAATAATTTGGTAGTCCCATACCATCAAATTCAATGGCTTTTCAACAAAACCCTGAAAAATAAAGCCAGCAACTTACCTCCGCAAGTCCCTGTCAAATACAAAATACATCCCTGCAAAAAGGCTCCTCCCCTTTAACCTGAAGAATTACGGGAAGATAATTTTCTCTTGTTGCCATCGAAAATGCATCTTGCCCTGCCCGGGAGAAGTTGATTCAACTAAAACGATTTTCAATTTGAGGGTCAAGCGCAAATAAATTCCTACCATTGATTTTCTCAGTTCATGATCCTTACCTGAAAGATTCCCTGCCTACTTTTCTCCTCCAAAATGGCTTATATTCCATTTCATATCTGCCAGAATACTGCTTGAATCATTGCCAGGCCATTCGTATCTGTATACTATCTGTAATCTAACTGTAATGTATCTGTAATGTAGAATACAGATACTATACAGTTAGATTACAGATAGTATACAGATACCAATGGCCTGGGGATACCAGAACCTGTTTCGAGTGATAAATAATCAGATAAAAAGGGAGGGTAAACCAGGTATCAACGGATTCAGCATTGAACAGCCGGGTATCTGAGACCCTGTTCCATGGTTTTTAGCGGATGCTTTCATTGATTTTGCTGACAGGACAGTAAAGGATACAAATGCTGTTTAGATTGTGTTACTTTATTCCGAAATTCAGAAATAATTAAAATATAAGATACGATGAAAAATCAATCCCTGTTTTTAAACTTCCCCGACAAGCAAGCGCTTTTGGCGGAGCCTGCAAGGAAACCTGCTACTGCCCTATGGGTGAATGGTCATTTTCACACCCCATTTTCATTCAGTGCATTTACTGAAATGGAACAGGCCTTCCAGATGGCCGAAGCTGAAGGGGTGCAGGTCTTGGGCATCAATGATTTTTATACCACCGATGGCTATGCCGAATTTGCTTCCCTTGCAGCCCGGTACAAGATCTTCCCCTTGTTCAACATTGAGTTTATGTCGCTTCAGAAAGACTTGCAGCAGGCCAATGTTCGGGTCAACGATCCTGCCAACCCGGGACGGACCTATCTTTCAGGGAAAGGGCTTACGGCTCCCCTTGTACTGCCCGGCGAGCAAAAGAAATTATTAGAGTCGGTTCAACAGGAAAGCAATGTACAGACTGCTGAAATGGTTGAAAAATTAAACACCCTGCTGGCTGAAATCCAGGCAGGCTTTGGTTTTACCTTTGATGGACTGAAAGCCAAATATGCCAGGAATCTGCTTCGCGAGCGCCATATTGCAAAGGCATTGCGCATTGCCATCGATGAAAAATTCAACACTTCGGATGAAAAAAAAAGCTTCTATACCCAGCTTTTTTCAGGCAAGGAAGTCAAATCGAATCTAAAAGATGTGGCAGGTCTTGAAAATGAGATTCGCGGCAACCTGCTCAAGGCAGGGGGGAAAGCGTTCGTGGCAGAAGACCCCAAAGCATTCTTAAGCCTTGAACAAGTAACTGACATCATTGTCAAAGCGGGTGGAATTCCTTGTTACCCGGTTCTGCTGGATGATGCCAAGGGAAATATGACCGATTATGAGCGCAACATGGAAGCTTTGCTTGAAACCTTAATCAGCAAGGGAATCTATAGCATTGAACTCATTCCAGGCCGCAATACCTTTGCGGTATTGAAAGATTTTGTGTCTTATTTCAGAAGTAAAAATTTCCTGATCACCTTTGGGACCGAACACAATACCCCGCAACTTGATCCGATCAAAGTTTCATGCAGTGGAGGCATTGACCTGGATGCCGATCTGGAACGCATTGGATACGAGGGCGCTTGTATCATCGCTGCACATCAGTATCTGGTTGCCAAAGGTGAAGAAGGTTACCTGGATACGGATGGAGTTGCAAAAATGAAGGAATACGATGCTTTTGCCGAATTGGGAAATGCAGTGATCAGCCATTTTATAGGGAGATAAAAAAGAAATGGAAAAAGTGATTAATAACAATTATAAACAAATGAAAAAATAAACACATAGACACATAGGACACATACGTTTATCCCGAGGCCTCGGGATCTATGTGTGCTATGTGTCTATGTGTTTAAAAATATAAACAAATGAAACAAGAAATACAGGAGTTGATTGAAGTATCGAGATTTTACGGTAGCAAGAAGGATTTTGTGATTGCAGGTGGCGGGAATACTTCATTGAAAGATGAAGAAAGAATTTATGTGAAGGCCAGTGGCGTGAGCCTGGCGACGATTGACGAAAACGGCTTTGCCGTACTGGATCGCAAAGCCATGAAAGCCATTTCAGAAAAAGTGTATTCAGAGGATGTGATGGAACGTGAAAATCAAATCAAAAACGATTTGCTCAACGCACGCCTTCAACCTGAAAAGGGATTGCGCCCATCGGTTGAAGCTTCGTTGCACAACCTGATTGCATATCAGTTTGTGGTTCATACCCACAGCACCAAGGTCAATGGGCTGATGTGTGGATTGAATGCCGAGAAACTGACCAGCGAATTGTTTGGAGATGAAGTGGTGTATGTGCCCTATGTTGATCCTGGCTATATCCTGTTCAAGGAAGTTGAAACCAGAATCCGATCCTACAGGAATACAACAGGAAAAGAACCTCACATTATACTATTACAAAACCATGGTATTTTCGTGGCAGCCGATACCGTTTCTGAAATTCATTCCATCTATAACAAGGTGATTGCAAAGTTGGAGGATTATATGGGCGAAGTTCCTGAGGTAAAACCATTGCCGATCGACCGCATCGTGGTAAAAATAGTACCTGCCCTTCGAATGATGCTTTCTGTAAATGGTTTGAAAACAGTTAAAGTGATCAACAATACATTGATCGAACGATTTCTTTCCTCGGAAACGGCCTATCAGAAAATAGCATTGCCATTTATTCCAGATGGGATCGTATACTGCAACTCTTCGTTTATTTATGCTGAATATACAGGTGACACGGAAGCCTTACTGAAAGATCTTTCAGAAAAAATTCAGGTCTATATCCAGACACAGCCCAAAGAGCCAAAGATCATTTTCATCAAGGGAATTGGTTGTTTGCTGGCCAGTGATCATGCACAGGGGGCCTCAACCCTTGAAGATGTAATCATGGATACCTGCCTGGTGAGCCTTTATTCAGAAAAGTTTGGCGGTCAAAGCCCGATGAGTCCCCAGCAGGTAGCGTTTATCGATACCTGGGAAGTTGAACAATACCGCAGTGCTGTGTCCATGGGCGCAACCAGCGGCCGGGCTGACAAGCGCATCGCGATTGTTACCGGCGGGGCACAGGGATTTGGTGCAGGTATTGTTGAAAACCTGGTGGAGAATGGCGCCAATGTAGTCATTGCCGATCTGAATGAAGCCAAAGGGATTGAATTTGCAGCTTCACTGAACAACGAAAAGCGCAAGAACAAAGCCGTATTCATCAAGGCAGATGTTTCAAATGCCGCTTCGGTAGAAAACCTGGTGGCTGAAACAGTGTGCGAATTCGGGGGGGTGGATGTATTCATCAGCAATGCAGGCATTTTACGGGCAGGAGGACTGGAGGAGATGACCCCTGAAACCTTCGAGTTGATGACCAAAGTGAATTACTCGGCCTATTTCCTTTGCACCAAATATGCCTCGGCAGTGATGAAACTGCAGAATAAATTTAAGCCAACTCATTTCACGGATATTATCCAGATCAATTCAAAGTCAGGATTAAAGGGAAGTAACCGCAACTTTGCCTATGCAGGTGGCAAGTTCGGCGGAATTGGCCTCACCCAGTCATTTGCACTGGAATTGATGCCCTCAAAAATAAAAGTTAACTCGGTCTGTCCGGGCAATTTCTTTGACGGACCCTTGTGGGCTGATCCCGAGAACGGTTTATTTGTGCAGTATCTGCGGGCGGGCAAAGTGCCGGGGGCTAAAACTCTTAACGATGTGAAACGTTTCTATGAAGCACAGGTGCCGGCAGGACGTGGGTGTACTCCACTCGATGTCATGCGTGCCATCTATTACATCATGGAACAGGAATATGAAACCGGGCAAGCCGTTCCAGTGACTGGCGGACAAAATATGTTGAGTTAAATTAGAAGGCATGACATGTCAATGCCCAAAGTATATGGACACACTGGAGAATAATTAATATAATAAATCAATGAAAATAAACACATAGACACATAGAACACATAGAAAAATTTATTCACCACAGATTACTCAGATTTATATAGATTAATCTTTTATTGGGGTCAATCTGAGTAATCTGTGGTGAATAAATTTTTTCTATGTGTTCTATGTATCTATGTGTTTAAAAACTTAAACAGCATGAAAACAAAAGCAGTACGATTATACGGGAAGGAAGATTTGAGACTGGAAGAGTTTGAACTTCCAGCCATCAAGAGTGATGAAATTTTGGCCAAGGTGATCTCCGACAGTATTTGCATGTCGTCGTATAAAGCAGCCAAACAGGCTACCGACCACAAACGCATTCCTTCGGATGTGGCTGAAAATCCCATTATCATTGGCCATGAATTCAGCGGTGAGCTCATTGAAATTGGTGCAGACTGGCAGCACAAGTTCAAGGCAGGACAGAAATTCTCCATTCAGCCTGCCATTTATTACAACGAGGGTCCCGTGGGTGTGTTGAGTGCGCCGGGGTATTCGTATCCATACATTGGCGGGGATGCTACGTATGTCATTATTCCGAAAGATGTACTGGTTCAGGATTGTTTACTGGCCTATGATGGTCCAGGCTTCTACCCTGCTTCACTGGCCGAGCCTCTTTCCTGTGTCATTGGCGCCATGCATGCCAATTATCATACGACTCCAGGATCGTATATTCACAAAATGGAAATTGTAGCCGATGGTAAAATGGCCATCCTTGCAGGTGTTGGCCCTATGGGATTGGCAGCAATCAACTATGTAATCCGTCGAGCTGACCGCCAACCAAAATTGTGTGTGGTCACCGATATTGATCAGACAAGACTCGACCGCGCCGCTTCTATCTATACCATTGAAGAGGCCGCTGACCGGGGCATTGAACTCATTTACCTGAATACTTCCAAATTCAGCAATCCCGTTGAAGAACTTCGCCGATTAACCGGTGACAGTGGGTACGATGATGTGTTTGTATTTGCACCAGTAGGCCCTGTAATAGAACAAGGGGATTCGATTCTTGCCTTTGACGGGTGCCTGAATTTCTTTGCCGGTCCATCCGATCCTGCCCTGAAGGCGAACATGAACTTTTACAATGTCCATTATGCCTATACCCACCTGGTAGGAACTTCAGGCGGGAATACCGACGACATGAAGGAAGCATTGGATGTCATGACCAAAGGGTTGGATCCTGCAGGACTTGTGACCCATATCGGAGGCTTGAACGCCGTGATTGAAACGACCTTGCACCTTCCACAGATTCCCGGTGGGAAGAAATTGATTTATACTCATTTAGATATGCCCTTGACTGCCATAGCTGATTTTCATGAAAGAGGAAAGAGGGAACTAATGTTTGCAAAACTGGATGAAATATGCAGTCGCCACCAGGGTTTATGGTCTGTAGAGGCAGAAGAATTTTTACTGTCGAATAATTAGAGAGAAGTTAATTTAAACAAAATAAGGAATAGGAAACGAGAAATAAGGAACATCGAAGTGTTGTGTTCCTTATTTCACATTTCTTGTTTCTTATTTCTTATTCCTATTTCTCATTTCTTACACCCTATTTCTGCTTCCTCCTATCTTATTCCTTATTTTTACAGTCTAAATTATTTCCAGTTATGATATACATGGCAGACACAGCCGACTTAAATGAATTAAGATCGCTGTATTCATTTTTTCCATTGGAAGGGGTTACAACCAATCCAACCATTTTAAGTCATTCGGGGTATAAACTTTCCGTGGCCATAGAAGGCATCCAGGAACTGGTAGGCTCAGGGATGGTGCATGTTCAGATGATTTCGCCAGAATCGGAAGACATGGTTCGCGAAGCAAAAAAGTACAGAAGCTATTTTGATTTTGGTGATAATTTTTATGCCAAGATACCCGTTACTGCCTCCGGCTATAGGGCCATGCGCATCCTGAAAGATGCAGGGATCAATGTAACAGCAACGGCCATTTTCACACAGCAACAGGCATTGGTGGCCATGAAAGCGGGTGCTGACTTTGTAGCCCCATACGTGAGTCGCCTCGACAACATTTCATCTCATGGAATCGAAGTGGTGAGCGACATCGTGCAGAATATCTATGAATATGGGTTAAAAGGAAAAGTATTGGCTGCCAGTTTCAAAACAGTCGACCAGATTTATCGGGTCAGCATGGCGGGTGCTCATTCGGTGACCGTTGGACCAGAATTGCTTTATCAGTTGATCAAGCACCCAATGACAGATATCGGAGTCAAGCAGTTTGAAATAGACGCTGAAGGCTTGTATGATATTGACTTTTAATTTGGCTGTTAAATCTACACAAAATGATTTCATCTGTACCCATGAACCGATTGACTCTCCCTTGAAGGAATGAAATTCCAGGTAAGAATCAATGGTTGAAAATTCAATAGAGGATTGAGAAAGTGGAGAAAGCGGAGAAAGTAAAGGATTGCGAATGCCACATCAACAGAGAAATTGTGGATTTGAGGAACTAAATAAATGAATGCAAAGTTGGAAGTGAAGATTGTTGTTTATCTCAAGGATTCAAGTTCACCTCCTCCCCTACTCCATATCATGCAATTGAAGATCCAGTGCTTTGACCGATATTTGAATTTCGCGAACGGACATGGCAAGTGAAAGAATGAGCAGAATGAGTGCAATGGCAAAGGTAATTTCCGCGGCTGTTGAAAAATGAACATAGATCAAAAACATACACACGACACAAAGTAAAAGACTGGAAATCCCTAGGATTTGCATGGTTTGCGTCAGGCGTAAGCGCAAGCGTAAATTCTGAATTTGTCCCAACAGGATATGATCAGGATGCTTCTTGAAAGAGGCATGAAGGCTACGGACCACCGAAGCATAGGCCAGGAACCGGTTGGTGTAGGCCAGTAAAATAAGCGATACGGCTGAAAACAGTAAGGCGGGCGTGGTGAGGGTTAATTGTTCCATAGAAGAAGTGACTAAAGTGAACTAGAGTATTTAAAGTGACTAAAGTTAAAAAAGATTTACTATTAGCCAATTTACTATTTACTATTGCCGGTTGTTCCTGACTTAACAGTAAATTGTAAATTGGCTAATAGTAAATCTTTTTTAACTTTAGTTCACTTTAGACACTTCAAACTTTTTATTTCAGTAACCCGTCCATCGTATCGCGAAGTTTTGCTTCACGGATGTTACGGGCTATGATTTTGCCCGATTGGTCAACCAATAGATTTGATGGTATTGAGTTCACTGAATAAAGAGCAGCGGCCCCATTTTTCCATCCTTTCAAATCCGACACATGGGGCCAGGTCAATTGATCGTCAGCCACGGCTTTGATCCATTTGGCCTTGTCTGAATCCAGGGATACGCCCAACACTCCGAACCCTTTGGATTTAAATTTAGTATAAGTTGCCACTACGTTTGGGTTCTCGCGGCGACACGGGCCACACCAGGAGGCCCAGAAATCAACCAGGGTATATGCATTTTTGGAATAGATTTCGCTCAGTTTTACTGGATTTCCATCGACATCATTCATTGTAAAATCAGGAGTTATTTGTCCGACAGCAACTGTCTTTAGTTTGGCAACCCGTTCTTTGAGGGTAACAATAGAAGGGAGGGAATCAAGTTTGGCATCCAGGGGTTTCAAAAAACCTTCCAATACATCGGATTCCATATCGTAATAAACCCTGCTCAACAGATAGGGTGAAACCCAGGATGCTGGATGAGCCATGATGAAATCCTTCTGTTCATTGTCAATCGAGGTAAAAACATTGTCAGCCAGGGCCATTAAACTGTCAGCCTTCACTTTCTCTCCGGTTTTGCCCATCTCTTTTGACTTTTCAAAAAGAACCATCGCCTGTTTGTCCATCGCGTCCAGTTTATTCTGGAGCACCATATACTCATCATGAACCATCGAACCACTCACTTTCGCATTTGCAAGGGAATCAACAGAACCATCAATGGAAAGAACAGCATTCTCAATAAAAAATGGCAATTTCACCTTGCTGTTACTCACACTTAAATAAGTGACATCTGGATTCTTAACTACGCCTTTGAATTGACAGTTTCCACTCTTAAGATCTGCAGAATCAAGTTTCACCCATTCACCCTTGATACGTTGACTCAGGTAGGCTTTCCCTTCGGCAGCCTTTAAATTCACATTCACCTTGTATGAGGGCGTTTGGGTGCAGGCTAAAACCCCTACCAATAAAGCGAACGAAAGAATGTTTTTCATGTTGACAATTTTAAGGTTTTCAATTGTATGCAAAATAAAAGAATTTAATCTAGATTTCAGTTGATATCAACAAAAAAACCGGAACATAATGCCCCGGCTCTTCTGTTTCAACAAAAACTTGAGAAAATCTATTCTGAAACTATCAATAATTTATTTGGCAACATACCCTTCCAGATGAACACTCCCTACCGAACGGCCTGAAGGATCGGCATTGTTCTTGAAACTTGCATCCCATTCCAATGCGATGGGCGTGCTGCAGGCAATGGATGGCACTGAAGGCACACAACTTGCGGCTGAATCAGAGGGAAAATGTTCGGTAAAGATAGAACGATAATAATATTCTTCCTTTGAAGGCGGTGTATTGATTGGGAACCTGAATTTGGCAGCACTCATTTGTTCATCGGTTACTTTTTCGGCAACCATGGCCTTGAGTGAATCAATCCAGTTGTAGCCCACGCCATCCGAAAATTGTTCCTTTTGACGCCATACCACACTTTCGGGCAAGTAGTCCTCAAAGGCTTTGCGTAGAATCCATTTTTCCATGCGCCCGTTGCGCGCCATTTTTTCTTCAGGATTGATCCGCATGGCTACATCCATGAATTCTTTATCGAGAAATGGCACACGGCCTTCAACTCCCCATGCAGCCAATGATTTATTGGCACGCAAACAGTCGTACAAATGCAGCTTGCTCAGTTTACGGACCGTCTCCTCATGAAATGCCTGCGCATTGGGGGCTTTGTGGAAATAGAGATACCCACCAAAGATTTCATCGGCACCTTCGCCTGAAAGTACCATCTTGACTCCCATTGATTTGATGACCCGGGCCAGCAAATACATGGGGGTTGAAGCCCTGATCGTTGTAACATCATATGTTTCAAGGTGATAAATCACATCACGCAAGGCATCCATGCCATCCTGAACCGTAAAATGGATCTCATGATGAACTGTTCCGATATGTTCGGCTACTTTTTTAGCTGCAATTAAATCGGGAGAACCGACCAAACCAACGGCAAATGAGTGAAGATTGGGCCAGTAGGCTTCCTCGGAGTCCTGGGATTCAATCCGAAAGGCAGCATATTTTTTGGCAATGGCTGAAATAACTGAAGAATCAAGTCCTCCAGAAAGTAAAACACCATAAGGTACATCAGACATCAACTGACGATGCACAGCATCCTCCAGGGCTTTACGCAAAACGTCGATATCAAAACCGTTGTCTTTCACGGCATCAAACGATTCCCAATCGCGCTCATACCATGTTTTCACTTCTCCATCGGGGCTATACAAATATTTTCCAGGTAAGAATTCCTCTATCTTGCTGCAAGTGCCCTCCAATGATTTCAATTCAGATGCCACATAGAAATTCCCGGACTTATCCCATCCCTGGTACAGGGGAATAATTCCGATATGGTCTCTGGCCACCAAATACACATCTTTTTCTGAGTCATACAAGGCAAAAGCAAAAATACCATTCAAATCTTCCAGGAAATCAATTCCCTTTTCGCGGTATAAAGCCAAAATGACTTCACAATCCGACATGGTCATAAACTCATAAGAATCACCGATTCTTTTTCTGATTTCCATGTGATTATAGATCTCGCCATTGACGGCCAATACCAGTTTTCTATCTTTGCTATACAATGGCTGACCACCTGATTCAGGATCAACGATTGACAATCGTTCATGCGATAAAATGGCTTGATCGCAGGAAAAGACTCCTGACCAATCCGGTCCGCGATGACGAATTTTCTTTGACATCTTTAAAACCTGGGGGCGTAAATCCTGGGCTTTCACTTTCAAATCAAATACTCCTACAAATCCACACATATAATTGGTTTTAAATTTTACTTCTTCTTTAATCAATATTGAGTTCAAAAATAGTCATTTTGATCTATTTTATACACCATTCCTGTCTTTTTTCTTATTTATCAGCCATTAATGCGAATATATGTCAATTCTATAAATATCACCAAGAGCCAAAAAATGCCTAATTTTCTTCTGTACCCTCTTGGTAGAGATCCATTTTTTCGAAATTATATATTTTATTAAAACCAACCCCATATTTAATCGGCCTACATAAGTAAATTTTATCAATTCCCTTTATCCAACCTCATATCTTAAATTTATAAAAAATAATTCATAAAAAGTAAAAAAGGCAGTCCAAACGGGCTGCCTCAGTCTATATTTCATGAAATTATGCGTTATACATTGAACCTGAAATGCATAATGTCACCATCTTGCACCACATAATCCTTGCCTTCAATTCCTATTTTACCCACTTCGCGGCAGGCAGCTTCTGAACCCAAACGCACATAATCGCTGTATTTGATGACTTCAGCACGGATAAAACCCTTTTCAAAGTCAGAATGGATAATCCCTGCAGCTTGTGGAGCCTTAATTCCACGCACATAGGTCCAAGCACGGCTTTCATCGGCGCCGGTTGTAAAATAAGTTTCAAGATTCAGTAAGCGGTAAGCAGCATGAATCAGCTTATTAACGCCTGGCTCTGTCAATCCAAGCTCTTCCAGGAACATTTGTTTCTCCTCGTAGGATTCCAGTTCAGCAATATCTGATTCGGTGGCCGCTGCAATGACAAGAATCTCTGCATTTTCGTCCTTGACTGCTTCACGCACCATCTCAACGTATCGGTTTCCTTCTTTGGCTGAACCTTCATCTACATTGCAAACGTACAAAACAGGTTTATTGGTCAGCAAATAGAAATCGTAAGTCAGCTTTTTATCTTCAGCACTTAGCTCAACGGTACGTGCCGATTTTCCCTGAATCAGTGCATCGCGGTAGCGTTGGCTGATTTCTACAATCTTTTTGGCATTTTTATCCAAACCGTGTTTGGCCACCTTTTCCCATTTGGAAATTCTGGCTTCAACAGTTTCGAGGTCTTTCAACTGCAACTCAATATCGATTATTTCTTTATCTCGAACCGGATTGACCGAACCGTCAACATGTACGATGTTATCATTATCGAAACATCTGATCAAATGGATAATCGCATCCGTTTCGCGGATATTGGCCAGAAACTGATTGCCCAAACCTTCACCCTTACTGGCTCCTTTAACTAATCCGGCAATGTCGACAATCTCAATAGTGGTAGGAACAACCTTCTTTGGATTGTCAATCCGCTGAAGTTCAATGAGCCGTTCGTCAGGAACAGTAATTACCCCAATGTTGGGTTCAATGGTACAGAACGGAAAGTTGGCCGACTGTGCTTTTGCATTCGACAAACAGTTAAACAATGTTGACTTTCCAACATTTGGAAGTCCTACAATCCCACACTTTAAAGCCATTCGTTTATCTTTTTTTGATTTTCGGTACAAAGATAATCGAATCGAACAACTATAAAGCAATTAAAAGTTTATACTTAAATTATTACTTTTGCAATCAAAGCTTTACATTATGATTTTAAATTCCGTTTCTGTTGATTGTGTTATTTTCGGGTTCGATAAATCAGGACTGCGCGTTTTGCTCAATCAAATTGACAGGGATGCCCTGATAAGTTCGCTCCCCCGGCAGGCAAGTGCGGAGCAGATTAAAAAACTCTACGAGCAACATCCCATGTTGACCAGTGAAGCGTATTGGAGCCTGTTTGGCAGCCATGTTCCCGAAGAACAGGATCTGGATGAATTTGCCAAAGACCTGCTTTTTCAGGCTACCGGGCTGACCAATGTCTTCCTGCAGCAAATTCAGGCCTTTGGTTCTTTGGATCGTGTGCCTTATACAAGGGTGATAACCATTGGATATTATGCCTTGATCAATCCAGATTATTACAATCTGAAACAATCGAGCCTTGCCAAATCACTTCAATGGTTCAACCTGAATGAAATGCCCTCGCTTTGTTTCGATCATGACAAAATCATTCAACAGGCGCTCCTAAAATTAAGGCAGGAAGTGATGTATCACCCTGTTGGATTCCATCTTTTGCCTGATAAATTTACCCTCACTGAAATTCAATCTTTGTATGAAGTCATTCTAAATAAAAAGATGGATACCCGTAACTTTCGAAAGAAACTGGCCAAAATGGAATTATTGATCGATTCAGGAGAGAAACAGCAAAAAGTAGCCCATCGTGCTGCCAGATTATACCAATTCGACAGACTGGTTTACGAGAAACTGAAAGAAGAAGGATTGAATTTCAGGATTGAATAAAAAGCCGTTAAACCATTTCCCCCTTTTACTGTCAGATCAGCAACGATGTTTCACATATGACCAACGATCAGCAAATATTAGACAGCCTGAAAGACCCTTCCACAAGAGAGCTTGCTTTCAGACATCTGATTTCCACCTACAAGGAGCGGCTGTATTGGCATATCCGTAAAATCGTATTGAATCATGACGATGCAGACGATGTTTTGCAAAACTCATTTATTAAAATATGGAACGGCCTTGACTCCTTCAGGGCCGAATCGAGCTTGTTTACCTGGCTCTACCGCATTGCCACCAACGAATCGATTACCTTTTTAAATCAACGCAAACGCAGGATGATGCCGGGATTGAATGATGGAAACGAATACCTGGTGGAAAACCTGGAAAGCGATACCTATTTCGACGGTGATGAATGGCAAATGCTTCTACAGAAAGCCATTGCCCTCTTACCTGACAAACAAAGGCTGGTGTTCAACATGAAATATTTTGATGAAATAAAGTACGAAGATATGTCCGTAATTCTTGAGACATCAGTCGGTGCATTAAAAGCCTCCTATCATCATGCCGTGAAAAAGGTGGAAGAATACGTAAAGACACACGAATCAGGCATTGGCTATTAGTTAGATAGATTCGAGTGCCTTATAAATTATCAGAAATAATAAATGAAACAGATTAAACTTTTTTGAATTTCTAATGTCAAAGCCATATAAATTAAGATCATGTACCAAGAAGACAATATAGAACCTGAATTCCTGAAGCGGCCCAAGATGAAACCGTTTCGAACCCCCGATCACTATTTTGATTCGATTGAAGGTAGGGTGATGGAATCCATTAAATCTGAAGCCAAAAAGAAAACCGGTTCAGGCTCAAGAAAATTATTTCAATTACTTAAACCTGTATTGGGCCTTGCCGCAAGCGTTACGATTATTTATATGCTGGCCTATTACCCCATCAAGTACTTTTCAACAAAAAGTCTGGTTAAATCAGAAACTGCCGACACAACCGCCCATGATGTGATGGATGCATACTCACTCAATCTTTCATTGATCGACGAAAACTCATTGGTGAATGCAATATGGGGTGATGAAACCACTACCACTGCGGCAGAAATAAATCCGGACGAAGTACTGGCTTATCTGTCAACCGAAATGACTGATCTCGAAATTTATTCTACCATTCAAAATTAACGCATTATGAAAAAGCTATATATTATTATCATTCTGGCGATCTTCAGTTTTTCAGTAATTCATGCACAGGATCGAAGGGGAAATAATCCTGAAATGTTTGAAAAAATCAAAGCTGAAAAAATCTCCTTTTTCACCAGCAAACTTGATCTCACCCCTTCTGAAGCTCAATCCTTCTGGCCTGTTTACAATGAATTTGAAAAGAAAAGATTTGAAATAAAGCAGCAAATTCATGAATTTGAGCGGATGCCCGATGAGGAGTTCGCAAAATTGTCAGATTCTGAAATCGAAAAACTAACCAACAATTACATTGGTTCATTCGAAAAAGAAGCCCTGTTGCTAAAAGAATACAACAAACAATTCCTGAAAATACTGCCCAAGAAAAAAGTGCTGATGATGTACCGTACTGAAAATGAATTCAGGTCACATCTGATTAGGGAGTACCGAAAGGATCATGGTCCAAACAAGGAATAAATTTAAAAGCCGGTATCCCCGGCTTTTAAATTTTACAATACATATTTTCCTTTTTCGAGGAACTCAATGGTTTTATTGATCCCCACATACATCAGGGTATCTTGTTCAACAAACGAAACCACCTGACGATAGTCGGAGAGAAAGCTTTCAAGATAAACCGAGGACTTTGCAGGTCTTCTGAATTCCATGGCCTGAGCGGCATTGTACAACTCAATGGCCAGGATACTGTAAATATTCGTTGCCACCTTCAGTGCCTTGGTGGCCGCATTTCCACCCATGCTCACATGATCTTCCTGTTCATTGGACGAAGGGATTGAATCGACCGAGGCTGGTGTACTTAATTGCTTATTCTGACTGACAATGGATGCGGCAGCATATTGGGGAATCATAAAACCAGAATTTAATCCCGGATTGGCTACCAGGAAAGTTGGAAGCTGATGATCCCCTGAGATCAGACGGTAAGTGCGCCTTTCAGAGATACTCCCAATTTCGGACAAGGCGATGGCCAAAAAGTCCAGGGACAAAGCCAATGGTTCACCATGAAAATTTCCTCCTGAAATGATTAAATCATCATCGGGAAAAACAGTGGGATTATCGGTTACCGAATTGATTTCAGTTTCTACCACACCTGCCACATAATTCACTGCATCCTTCACCGCACCGTGAACCTGGGGAATGCACCTAAAAGAATAAGGATCCTGCACATGCATTTTTTTGCGGCTGATCAACTCGCTCCCTTGTAGCAGATTCCTAAAATTGGCGGCTGTCTTTATTTGTCCTGCATGGGGTCTGATCTCCTGGACCTGGGCCATAAATGGCTCGATCAGTCCATCAAAGCTGTCCAGAGATAAAGCTCCAATGATATCGGCATAATCGAGCAAACGGAATGACTTGAGCAAGGTAAAAACTGCATGAGCGCTCATAAACTGAGTCCCGTTCAACAGAGCCAATCCTTCCTTGGCTTGAAGGCGAATGGGCTCCCACCCCATTTGGATCAATACCTCTGATGCCGGTTTTTTAATTCCATGGTGATAGACTTCCCCCAAACCAAGCAGCGGGAGAAAGAGTTTAGCCAAGGGGGCCAGATCACCGCTTGCTCCCAACGAACCTTGTTCACAAACGACGGATAATATATCGTTGTTGTATAAATCCAGGATGCGCTGAACGGTGATTAACTGTACTGCCGAATTTCCTTTGGCCAGAGCGTGGGCCTTCAATAAAAGCATTAAACGCACAACGTCCTGTGGAATTTCAGGACCCAGATTGCAGGCATGTGATATCACCAGGTTTTCTTGCAATTTACTCAGATCATCGTTTGATACTTCGATATTGCAAAGGGCCCCAAAACCGGTATTGATTCCATACAAGGGCCCATTTGTCTGGCTCATCTTGCGGTCCAGGTACGCCTTGCTTTTTTGAATCAACGCTACTGATTCTTCTGAAAGTACCAGCATCTGATGATGTTCCAGTATCTGCTCGATGATTGGATAAGTCAGATTCTCAGGAGATATATAATGAATTTCTCTTTCCATGATTTAAAAGTTTAAAGTTCAAGGTTTAAAGTTATGTGCGATCTTCTTGAATATGAATAGTTCAAAGTTTCAAGTTGGAGCCAGATCGGCACGCAACTTGAAACTTTGAACTTTGAACTTGAAACTCATTTAGATCAGGGACAACGGATGTCGCCCCCTATGGTTTTTGATAAGCGGTATTCTTTTCGAAGTAGATGAATCATTCCCTGAATTTTTCAGGAAATAACACAAAAAGAATTTATTCTGAAAGGATTTTTATCAGTTCCTGTGCATCGACCAATTGTTGATCGCCCGAAAGCATATTTTTCAAGTTGATTTTGCCCTGCACCAGTTCTTCTTCCCCCACAATGGCCACAAAGGGGATGTTCTTATTGTTGGCCCAGGTCATTTGTTTTTTCATTTTACTCTGATCCGGGAAAATCTCGGCATTGATTCCAGCCTTCCTGGCCAAAGCTAAAACCGGCAAACAGAATGCCTCTTCAGCGATCCCCAGATTTACAAACAGCAGTTTGGTTGAATCGAAAGTCACTGCAGGAAATAATTGCAATTGGGTCAGTACATCATAAATACGGTCGGCGCCAAAGGAAATACCAACACCAGAAACGCCAGGCATACCGAATATACCGGTCAAGTCATCGTAACGACCACCTCCACAGATACTTCCCATGGCTACATCTTTGGCTTTTACTTCAAAAATAGCCCCTGTGTAGTAATTCAATCCACGGGCAAGGGTCAAATCCAGTTCCACCTCAGTATTTAAACTGAAGGGTGCCAGGTAAGCAAACAGGGTGCGAACTTCAGCAATCCCCTTAGCTCCTATTTCAGATTGGCCAATGGCTGATTCCAATTGAGCCAGTTTTTCAGAAACCGAACCCGACAGGTGCAGAATGGGTTGAAGTTTTTCAACAGCCGCCTGCGGAATGCCTTTTTCAAGCAATTCCTCATTCACCTTTTCAAGACCAATTTTATCCAGTTTATCGATGGCAACGGTAATATCCACAATCCGATCTTTCTCACCAATCACTTCAGCAATACCTGCCAATATTTTGCGGTTGTTGATTTTTATGACTGTATTAATTTTTAACTTTGTAAAGACGGCATCCACGATTTGAACCAATTCCATTTCGTTGAGCAGGGAATCGCTGCCAACAATGTCAACATCGCACTGGTAAAACTCACGGTAACGCCCTTTCTGAGGGCGATCGGCACGCCATACAGGCTGAATCTGGTACCTTTTAAAGGGAAATGAAATATCGTTCCTATATTGCACCACATACCTTGCGAAGGGCACGGTGAGGTCGTAGCGCAAGCCTTTTTCCGAAATCTTGTGGGTTAGACGTATGCTGTTTCTTTCCAGCAATTCCTGTTCCGAGGGTGCAGCGGCAAAATCACCCGAATTGAGGATTTTAAACAGCAACTTATCCCCTTCTTCACCATACTTGCCCATCAGGGTTGAAAGGTTTTCCATCGCCGGGGTTTCAATTGGTTGAAATCCATACAATCTAAAAACTGCTTTGATGGTATCGAATATATAGTTGCGGTTGGTCATTTCAACCGGAGAAAAATCGCGCGTTCCTTTTGGGATCGAAGGTTTCTGTGCCATAGTAATTGATTTCTGAAAGAGCGCAAATTTAGCTAAAAAGCTGGCAATTCGAAGTATCTGACCGTGCATAATTCCAAAAATACACAAGTCATATCCAACCAGGAAATTTCAATCAACTTTTTATATCTCTTTTTATAGCTTGCATGCATACCTGTTGCATAAATCGAGCTTAAGCAAATATTCAGGTTCTGTCAGGTAGATACCATCGTATTACCAGGTACAAATTTTATCCTTCATTCATACTTAGTTCAAACGTTATTTATACTTATTTATATGCACGAAACATGCACGAAACAAGCACGAACTATGCACGAACTAAGACATTGATAGTACCCAGGTATAGCATTGACAGCAGAAAAAAATGCTTCGCGAGGGGTTATTATTTATAATAACTCAAATTTATCCTGCAGGAAGAGAAATGGATTAGAAGGAATAATATTTTTCGGTTAACCGGGCCAGGTATTCAATGCATTCATCATCGCCTTCCTGGGGGGCCCAGGGCGCAAAATTCTTATCTGTAATCGGAATATAGGGCCCATCTTTTATTTCATATACAACCGTCCCACTTTCAAGTGAGATGACCGAATGCCAGATCCGGGGAGGAATCTCGATGGCATAGGTGCCTTGCCTGGGGTCAAGCAGAACAAATTCAGTGGGATTGCCCTAGTCATCAAAAAGTACCATGAGAAGGCTTCCACGAAGTACAATGAATACTTCGCGCTTATCGGGGTTCTCATGTTTATGGGGCTGGATGTAGGTGCCTGGTTCAAAGGCGTTGAGCATCCGGTTAATTGGATCAGCCAGCTCTTCATGAAGGTTGCGATTCAATCTCCTTCGAGGTGAAAGTATGGCCTTTTGGCTTAATTCAGAAAGTGATTGATCCGAAATAATTTTCAGCATAAAATCAGGAAGAGCATGTAAATATCAAAATCACTTTCTTACTTCAATTTGCCTGCGGCATTCTCCAAAACCACCGTGGAAAGGATGGCCGTATCTAATTTGTCGGGTATATGCGAGCAGAATCCGATGCCCACATAGAAGGGTCCATCCATGTGTAAATGAACAGGTTCACCGTACTTTTGCATGGGTTCGCCAGCCATGCTTAAGAAAATTGTAAAATCATCACCCTGTTTTTCGATGCCAAGGCGAAGGGCGCCTTTCTTGTCTACGCGCATTTCCTTCAGACTTTGACCTTTTTCGGGCCGGTATGCCAGGTGCATCAAACCTCCACCATGAAGGGCCACCATGGCTTCTTTGGAATCATCCTCCAGGCTTTGACGGATCACCAGGACAGCCTTACGATCAAAGTAACCATCCTTATCTGGAAAGTTGAGGTCTGCAGCCAAGGATACATCGCCCGACATTTTCTTCCACAGATAACGGAATTCATCGCGGGTATACCAGATATTATAACCGGCTGAGTTAATTGTATATTGGCCATTCTTATAACTGGACGAACCTGGCACCAGGGCTGCACCGATGTCGCTTTGTCCTTTGAATATTCCGATGTGCTTGTTATCGGTTCGTGTATCCCTGTGAAAATTTGCAGGAGGTGGTACCTGTTGATGGGTAGCAGATCCGGGCAAGGCCCAATCGGGTACTTCCACTTTTGCAGTAGTTTTTTGAGCGATAGACATCTGTGATAGAGCGCATACTACCAAAAGGAGTAATAGTTTCATAAGCTGAGTATTCGTAAAAGTGGTTTATATATTTCCTTCATGCAAATCCCAAATTGGGAAACACATTTCATAATCATTCCAAATGATGTCTCCGTATTCAATCGTAAAATTACTAAACAATTTCTTGTCAAGATATTTAGTAGTCATTGGGTTTCTTGCATTTAAAAGAAACTCACTGAAATCAATCATTCTTTCAATTCCATCTGAAAAAGAAAACTTGATTTTATTGTCCTGAATATATTCTGCTTTTGTGATAGATATTACCATTTACTTTCCTATTTCATATAAATATTCCGGTGCAAAGTCTGCGCCATTGCTCCATTCAATGGTATTAAACTTGATTGCAAACAATTGAAAGTAAGCCTTATCTTTCAACGGTTCAAATACTTTACCAATCAATTTGTCGGAAAGATCAACTATTTTTGATTCACCGTTATTAAAAAGCAGGTTGATTTTATAATCACCCAAATATTTGGCCCCTGATACTTCTAAAAACATAATCAACTATTTTAATGGTTCAATCTTTTTCAATGGGTCGCCCTTTTGAGCCAATTCCCAATCTTCTAAAAGATCATTCTTATGAAGTTCTAACCAATCAAAAATCATTTTCAAAGCCCGTTGAGGCATTTCTCCTTTTACAATTCCATCATTAATTGTAACAATAGCCTTATATTCTCCATACCAGACATGAAAGTGTGGAGGAGAATGATCTTTAAAGTTCATTAGTATAATTAGACCATAGAATGTACTTATCTCAGGCATTTTTATTTCAAAGATACAATTTTTTAGAAAATATTATTCTTCACCCCAAGAACTATAAATAACAAAGTCCGAAACAATTGCTTGCTCCGGACTTCCTATTGTATCATTTAAACTGAATTAATCTTTTACCAGCTTCTTGTATTTAACCCGGTGAGGACCAGCATCTCCCATTCGTTTTTTGCGGTTTTCTTCATAATCGGTAAAACCACCTTCAAAGTAAACCACCTTTGAGTCACCTTCGAAAGCCAGGATATGGGTTGCAATGCGGTCGAGGAACCAGCGGTCATGTGAAATCACTACGGCACAGCCAGCAAAGTTATCCAAGCCTTCTTCCAAAGCACGAAGGGTATTGATGTCGATATCGTTGGTAGGTTCATCCAGGAGCAAAACATTACCTTCTTCTTTCAATGCAAGGGCCAGGTGCAGCCTGTTCTTTTCTCCTCCTGAAAGGTAGCCACATTTCTTTTCCTGGTCGCTACCCCCAAAGTTAAACCTTGAAACATAGGCACGGGCATTGAGTTGCTTCCCTCCCACGGTGATCAAATCGCTTCCGCCTGTGATCACCTGGTAAACTGTTTTCTCAGGATCAATGGCTTTATGGGTTTGGTCGACATAGGCTAATTTTACCGTATCACCCACATCGAAAGTTCCTTTATCAGCGTGTTCTTGCTGCATGATCAGTCGGAAAAGTGTTGTTTTACCAGCACCGTTGGGTCCAATCACCCCCACAATTCCATTGGGAGGCAATACAAAATTGAGGTCTTCAAATAAGAGACGGTCTCCATAACCTTTGGAAACCCCTTCAGCTGAGATCACCCGTTCACCCAGACGAGGTCCGTTGGGAATAAATATTTCAAGTTTTTCTTCTTTTGTCTTAACATCTTCATTCACCAATTTGTCATAGGCACCCAGACGGGCTTTTGATTTGGCCTGACGTGCTTTAGGCGACATGCGTATCCAATCCAATTCCCTCTCGAGGGTTTTACGCCTTTTAGAAACTTGTTTTTCCTCCTGCTCCATGCGTTTGGTTTTTTGCTCAAGCCATGAAGAGTAATTTCCCTTCCAGGGAATTCCTTCACCACGATCGAGTTCCAAAATCCATCCGGCTACATTATCAAGGAAGTACCTGTCATGAGTAATACAGATCACCGTCCCCTTGTATTGCTGAAGGTGCAATTCGAGCCATTGAATCGATTCAGCATCCAGGTGGTTGGTAGGCTCATCGAGCAACAGAACATCAGGTTCCTTGAGCAACAAACGGCACAGAGCCACGCGACGACGTTCACCCCCTGAAAGTTCACCGACCAGCTGGTCATCAGGAGGACATTGCAAGGCATCCATGGCACGTTCAAGCTTGGCATCCAGGTTCCAAGCGTCAAAATGATCAATTTTATCTTGAAGGACCGCTTGTTCAGCAATCATCTTATCCATTAAATCCGCGTTTTCATATACCTCAGGATCGCCAAATTTCAGGTTGATGTCTTCATACGCTTTCAGCACATCCACGATTTCCTGCACCCCTTCCTGAACAATCTCCTTCACTGTTTTGGACTCATCCAGCTGTGGGTCCTGTTCCAGGTAATCCACTGTATATCCGGGAGAAAAGACCACTTCTCCCTGGTAAGAACTTTCAAGACCTGCAATAATTTTAAGCAATGTAGATTTTCCAGATCCGTTTAACCCGATAATGCCTATTTTGGCACCCAGAAAAAATGACAAGGAGATATCTTTTAATACTTGTTTTTGCGGTAGAAAAGTTTTATTCACCCGGTACATCGAGAAAATAATCTTTTTATCGTCAGCCATATTTATATATTTATTGGTTTTTAAGTCGAATCGATGTATTCAGCTATCAAAATGCGCTTTTGAATTATCAAAAATAGTGCTTTTTAATGACGATATTTCGTATTTTTAGACAAAATTGTATTGTACCCTTCAAATTGATACTCATTGAAATTATTAGTCGTCGATGATAATCTGATCAATCAAAAGTTCTTGTTTTATTCCTTAAAAAAGAATTTTGAGATCGAGTTTGCCAATAATGGCCTGGAAGCAGTTAATATATTGAATGATAAGAAATTCGATGTTGTATTAATGGATTTGATGATGCCCGTCATGGATGGGGCGGAGGCTACCTTTCATATCAGAGAATCTGATAATCATCGCAATAAATTCATTCCGATTATTCTTGTGACCACCAACGATTTTGATGATGATCGGGTTCGTTGTATGGAAAATGGGGCTGATGATTATCTGCTTAAGCCCATCAACATTGACAACTTAATGGTTACCATAGACTTTCATTTAAAACAAAAGCAGGAGTTATACTAGGAATCAAGCAAATAAAATCTGCGGGAGCGATCCATTATTGCTAGACCCGGATTTCAAGGAATAAAAAAAAGGCTGATGAAAAATCAGCCTTTTTTTATTCTTTGAATATTCTCTATTCTGCAGATGGAACTTCAGGAGTAGCTTCAGCAGCAGGTTTACTGCTAGCCTTTGGTGCAACAGTTTTTGCAGGTTCAGTAACTCCGGCAGGTTTTTTCTTACCTCCGCGGCGTGATTTCACTGGTTTTGCTTTTGCATCTTTAGCAGCCAACATATTTTCATTGAAGTCGACCAATTCGATGATACACATTTCTGCGTTATCACCAAGACGGTTTCCAGTTTTAAGGATTCTTGTATAACCTCCTGGACGATCACCCACTTTTTCAATCACATCTCTGAATAAAACTGATACAGCAGTTTTGCTTTGCAGGTATTCAAATACTGTTCTGCGTGAATGAGTTACATCATCTTTAGCTTTGGTAATCAGTGGTTCCACATATACCCTTAAGGCTTTTGCCTTGGCTAAAGTTGTTGTAATACGTTTATGAAAAATCAATGAATTAGCCATATTGGCCAACATAGCTTTTCTGTGCGAGCTAGTTCTACCTAGATGGTTGAATTTTTTACTATGTCTCATTTTTACTTATTCCTTGTCAAGTTTATATTTACTGATATCCATTCCGAAAGTCAAACTCAGACTTACCAATAGATCATCCAATTCAGTGAGTGATTTCTTACCGAAATTACGGAATTTAAGCAAATCATTCCGGTTATAGGTAACCAGTTCACCCAATGTTTCCACATCCGCAGCCTTGAGGCAATTCAATGCACGAACAGAAAGATCCATGTCTACCAGTTTTGTTTTCAACAACTGGCGCATGTGCAATACTTCTTCATCAAATTCTTCATTGGCAAATTTCTCATCCGAATCAATGGTAATTTTTTCGTCAGAAAACAGCATGAAGTGATAAATCAGGATTTTTGCAGCTTCTTTCAAGGCATCCTTGGGATGAATCGAACCATCGGTTGTGATTTCAAAAACTAACTTTTCATAGTCGGTTTTTTGCTCAACGCGATAATTTTCGATAGCATATTTCACATTTTTGATTGGTGTGAAAATTGAATCAATCGGAATTACTCCAAACTCAGCATCAATCGGTTTATTTTCAGTGCCTGGGACATATCCGCGACCTTTGTTGATGGTTAGTTCCATCTGCAATTTAACGGCAGGTTCCATCCGGCAAATAATTAATTCTGGATTTAAAACCCGAAAGCCGGTCATAAATTTATTTATATCACCAGCGGTAAATACCTCTTGTCCGGAAAATGAAATTGAAACCTTTTCGTTGTCAACCTCTTCCACTTCGCGTTTAAAACGGATTTGCTTCATGTTCAGGATGATTTCAGTAACATCTTCCATCACACCTTTAATGGTAGCAAATTCATGATCAACTTTGTCAATTTTGACAGTGGTGATTGCATAACCTTCCAAAGAGGATAACAGAATTCTTCGTAAGGCATTACCGATAGTAATACCATAGCCTGGTTCCAATGGACGGAATTCAAATTTTCCGTACTTATCATCGGTTTCAACCATTATAACTTTGTCGGGTTTTTGGAACGCTAATATTGCCATAATACTGAATAATTGATTATTTAGAATACAATTCTACAATAAGTTGTTCTTTGATGTTTTCTGGAATATCTTCTCTGTCTGGACGGTTTAAAAATTTACCGACCAATTGAGTGTTATCCCATTCCAACCATGAAAATTTACTGTAACGACGCGAGTTCAGAGAAGCAGTAATAGCTTCGAGCGATTTCGATTTTTCACGAACGCCTACCAAGTCACCGGGACGTAAATGAAAAGAAGGAATATTCACAACCTCACCGTTGACAACGATGTGTTTGTGACCTACCAACTGACGAGCAGCAGCACGAGTTGGAGCGATTCCTAAACGGAAAACCACATTGTCTAAACGACCTTCGAGCAGTTGTAAAAGGACTTCTCCTGTTACGCCTTTTGATGCTGAAGCTTTTTTAAACAAGTTAGAAAATTGTTTTTCCAACACACCATACATGTATTTGGCTTTTTGTTTTTCTTTTAGCTGGGTACCGTATTCTGATTTTTTACGTCTGCGGCTAGCTAAACCGTGAACGCCAGGAGGGTAATTCTTTTTTTCTAGTACTTTATCAGGTCCGAAAATTGGTTCACCAAACTTTCGGGCAATTCTGGATTTTGGTCCAATATATCTTGCCATTCTTGTCTTAATTAATTTGATTAAACACGTCTTCTTTTTGCAGGACGACATCCATTGTGTGGTAGTGGAGTAACGTCAACAATTTCACTGACCTGAATGCCAACGCTGCTCATTGCACGAATAGCAGATTCACGACCATTCCCTGGACCTTTCACATATACTTTAACTTTTCTGAGACCAAGATCATATGCCGTCTTGGAACATTCTTCAGAAGCTACCTGAGCGGCATAGGGAGTATTCTTTTTAGAACCTCTGAACCCTTTTTTACCAGCTGACGACCATGAAATTACTTCACCATTACCATTGGTCAGAGACACAATGATGTTGTTGAATGAAGAATGAATGTGCGCCTGCCCGATTGCCTCAACGATAACAACTCGTTTTTTTGTAGAACCAGTCTTTTTTGCCATAATTCAAATATCAATTATTTAGTGGCTTTTTTCTTATTAGCAACAGTTTTTCTTTTTCCTTTACGAGTACGGGCGTTGTTTTTGGTACTTTGCCCACGTAATGGTAAACCTACACGGTGACGGATACCACGGTAGCAACCGATATCCATTAATCGTTTGATATTCATCTGGGTTTCAGAACGTAATTCGCCTTCTACCTTTATGCTACCACTGATTGCTGCACGAACAGCAGCCAAATGATCATCGGTCCAATCCTGGACTTTGATGTTTTTGTCAACGCCGGCTTTTTCGAGCAGCGATACGGATAGATTGCGTCCAATACCGTAAATATAGGTTAATGCTATCTCGCCTCTCTTATTATTAGGGATGTCAACACCACTTATACGAGCCATAAATAAATTTTTTACAAAGTTAATTAATTATCCCTGACGTTGTTTGTACTTAGGATTCTTTTTGTTAATCACGTACAAACGGCCTTTTCTGCGAACAATTTTGCAGTCAGCGCTACGTTTTTTAATGGATGCTCTTACTTTCATTATTTTGTGTTTTAGTTTTTGTATCTAAAAGTAATTCTTCCTTTGGTCAGGTCGTATGGGGACATTTCCACCTTTACTTTATCACCTGGCAAGATTTTGATGTAATGCATCCGCATCTTGCCTGAAATATGTGCTGTAATGGTATGCCCATTTTCCAATTCAACCCTGAACATTGCATTCGATAATGATTCAATGATTGTTCCGTCTTGTTGTATAGAAGACTGTTTTGCCATAAATATAGACTAATTATCAAATATTTTGATGCTTATATTCCAAATTAAAACTCAGCTTTAAACATCAACACGGAAGATTGAATTATTTTCCGCTAATAAATCCGGCAAAACTACAAGAATAACCGGACTTACTTCAGTATTTAAGAATTTAATTTAACAAGTTTAGAACTTTCACCTATAAAGGACATCAAATGCCCGAATAGTTTATTAGTACATTGCACCAGTACTGCCAGTGCGTCCTTTAATACGACCTGATTTCATCAGACCATCATAATGACGCATTAACAAGTGGCTCTCAATTTGCTGCAAGGTATCAAGTACAACACCCACAAGAATCAACAAAGAAGTTCCGCCAAAGAAATAGGCAAACTGGGTGTTAATTCCGGCCATCATCGCAAAAGCAGGCAGAATAGTCACGATTCCCAGAAAAACAGATCCGGGTAAAGTAATTCTGGACATGATGGTATCAAGAAATTCAACGGTTTTCTTTCCTGGTTTAACCCCTGGAATGAAACCTCCGTTTTTCTTCATATCTTCTGCCATCTGCATTGGGTTGACAGTAATTGCGGTGTAAAAATACGTAAATAAAATGACAAGACTAAATTGAGTGAGGTTATACCAAAATCCAGTATGATCAGAAAAAGCAGAAGCAAATCCACTCAAGCTATCAGATTTGGCAAAACCGGCAAGACTAATAGGAATAAACATGATTGCCTGGGCAAAAATGATTGGCATAACTCCTGCAGCATTCACTTTCAGAGGTATGTACTGACGAACACCACCATATTGTTTATTGCCTACGATTCGTTTGGCATATTGAACTGGGATTTTACGGGTTCCTTGAACCAGTAAAATTGCACCCATAAATACAACAATCAGAACCACAAACTCTAATAAGAACATTACCATACCACCACCCTGTTGTTCGATGCGTGAAATAAATTCAGCAAGAATTGAGTGTGGAAGACGGGCAATAATTCCGATCATGATAATGAGCGAAATACCATTTCCAATTCCTTTATCAGTAATACGTTCACCAAGCCACATCACGAACATCGAACCAGCAGTCAAAATGATGGTTGATGTCACTGTAAACATAGTTCCGGGGATCGCAAAAGCACTTTCAGGTAACTGGACATGAAGGTTTAATAAATAGGCAGGTGCCTGAAAAAGCAGGATGATCACAGTCAGATAACGCGTTAACTGATTGATTTTACGACGTCCTGATTCACCTTCTTTTTGTAATCTCTGGAAATAAGGTACCGCGATACCCATTAACTGAATTACAATTGAAGCTGAAATATACGGCATAATTCCCAGGGCAAAAATAGATGCCTGGGAAAATGCGCCTCCTGAGAACATATCCAATAGTCCGAGCAACCCCTCGGAAGTTTGGCTTTTAAGTTGTCCCAGCTGGGCTGGATCAACTCCTGGCAAAGAAACATACGAACCTAAACGATAGATTAAAAGTAAGAACAGAGTGATCCCCAACCGGGACCTCAAGTCTTCAATTTTATAAATATTCTTTAGGGTTTCTATAAACTTTTTCATCAGCTTTAGAGTATTTCGGTTGTTCCTTCTAATTTCTCGATGGTCTCTTTAGCTCTTTTTGAAAAAGCATGGGCTTTCACAACCAATTTAAGGTTCAATATTCCATCGCCCAAAATTTTGATTTTATCTCTCTTGGAAGCCATTCCAGCATCCACCAAAATATCGGCATCAATAATACTTAAGTTTAATGATTCAGCCAATTCCTGAATCACATCCAGGTTGATGGCTTTAAACTCTTTTCTGTTGATGTTTTTAAAACCAAATTTAGGCACAACGCGTTGTAAAGGCATCTGTCCTCCTTCGAAACCACGACGGGTTTTATACCCTGATCTCGATTTGGCACCTTTATGACCTCTGGTCGAAGTGCCACCGTGACCTGAGCCCTGACCGCGTCCAATTCGCTTATCGCTAAATGTAGAACCTTCCGCAGGTTTAAGATTACTTAAATCCATATTTTTTGATCTTAATAAGTTTAAACTTCTTCAACTTTAACGAGATGCTTCACTTTATTGACCATCCCGAGAATCTGCGGAGTTACTTCGTGTTCTACCGAACGGTTAAGTTTCTTGATTCCCAATGCAGTCAAGGTAGCTACCTGTGTCCAGTCGGAACCGATTTTACTTCTTACTTGTGTAATTTTTATCTTAGCCATAACTCCTTATCCATTAAATACTTTATCCAAAGTGACTCCACGCTGATCGGCAACGGTATGAGCGTCGCGCAATTCCTGAAGTGCAAACATGGTAGCTTTCACCAGATTATGTGGGTTCGAAGATCCTTTTGATTTAGCAAGGATATTGTGAATTCCAACACTTTCCAATACTGCGCGCATAGCACCCCCTGCTTTGACCCCGGTTCCAGAAGTGGCCGGTTTCAAAAATACACGGGCACCGCCAAACTTAGATTCCTGTTCATGAGGGATGGTTCCTTTGTGAATTGGAACCTTTATCAGGTTTTTCTTAGCTGCATCTACCCCTTTTGAAATGGCAGTGGTTACTTCGCTGGCTTTACCGAGGCCCCAGCCTACGATACCGTCTTCGTTTCCTACCACTACAATTGCTGAGAAGCTGAATGTTCTACCTCCTTTGGTTACTTTTGTAACACGGTTAATAGCTACCAACCGGTCTTTCAGTTCCAAATCACTGGTTTTTACTTTTCTGATATCTCCTGTCATAACTATTAAAATTTAAGGCCACCTTCACGGGCAGCATCAGCTAATTGTTTAACTCTTCCGTGGTACAAATAACCATTACGATCGAATACTACAGCAGAGATACCGGCAGCCACTGCTTTTGCGGCAATTGCTTTTCCAACTTTCTCGGCTATTTCGATTTTAGTACCCTCGGTACCTTCGAAATCTTTATTAAGTGAAGAAACTGCCATCAATGTTTTGCCTGACAAATCATCAATCAACTGGGCATAAATTTGCTTGTTGCTTCTGAAAACATTTAAACGTGGTCTTTGGGCAGTTCCGGAAACAACTTTCCGGATTCTCTTCTTAATTCTATATCTTCTTTCTTGCTTCGTTAAAGCCATGGTTTTTAAATTTTACTATTTAGCACCAGCTGATTTACCGGCCTTGCGCCTTAGAATTTCACCAACAAACTTAACACCTTTTCCTTTGTAAGGCTCAGGTTTTCTGAAGGATCTGATTTTGGCTGCAATGTGACCAATTAATTGTTTATCACAGCTTTTCAGGGTTACGATCGGATTGGCACGTTTATCACTTTTCGCCTCTACCTGAACTTCCGATGGAAGTTGCAGATAGGTATGATGTGAATAACCTAAAACCAAATCGAGTACCTGACCATCATGTTCTGCACGATAACCAACACCCACCAGTTCAAGCTTGATTTCATAACCTTTTGATACACCGACCACCATGTTGTTGATCAATGAACGATACAGGCCATGAATGGCGCGGTGTTTTTTCTCATCTGAAGGTCGTTTGACCGTTAGAATATTACCTTCCAATTCGAAGGTAATTTCGGGATCAACTTGTTGGGTGAGTTCTCCCAGCGGACCTTTTACAGTAACCAGATTTGAATCGCTTACTGTAAATTTTACTCCTGCCGGTATTTCTATGGGAAGTTTACCTATCCTTGACATTCTGATTCCTCCTAGATTAATAAACGTAACATAAGACTTCCCCACCAATGTTTAATTCCCGAGCTTCTTTGTCGGTAATTACCCCTTTGGAGGTCGATATGACAGCAATTCCCAAGCCATTCAATACACGTGGAATTCCGTCGGTATGACAGTACTTCCTCAAACCAGGTTTACTGATTCTTCTGATTGTTTTGATCGCAGGAATGCGTGTTTCTGGATGATATTTCAAGGCAATTTTAATGTTGCCCTGAAAGTTGATTTCGTCTTCAAACTTATAGTTGAGGATATATCCTTTATCTTTCAAAATTTTGGTAATTTCTTTCTTGATATTGGATGCAGGAATATCCACCACACGATGTTTTGCCTTCTGGGCATTTCTGATTCGTGTCAGATAATCTGCTATTGGATCTGTAATTTTGCTCATTACTTCTTAATTATAAATTACCAACTTGCTTTTTTAACACCGGGTATTAAACCAGAAGAAGCCATTTCTCTGAAATTGATCCTACTGATACCGAATTGACGCATATACCCTTTCGGGCGACCGGTTAATTTGCATCTGTTATGCATACGAATACGGGCAGAGTTCTTAGGTAACTTCTGAAGACCGACATAATCACCTTCAGCCTTTAGTTTAGCTCTTTTCTCGGCATATTTTTCAACAAGTTTTGCTCTTTTTACTTCCCGAGCTTTCATTGATTCCTTAGCCATATCTTAAATCTTTTTAGCATTTTTAAAAGGTAAACCTAACTCTTTCAATAAAGCGTAGCCTTCTTCGTCAGAATAGGCTGAAGTCACGAAAGTGATATTCATTCCGTTGATCTTGGTAACTTTATCCATTACAATTTCAGGAAAGATGATCTGCTCAGGAATTCCAAGGGTGTAATTTCCTTGTCCATCCATTTTGCTTTCAATTCCTTTAAAATCGCGAATACGGGGAAGAGATACACTGATTAGACGATCCAGGAATTCATACATATGCTCTCTGCGAAGGGTCACACGAACCCCGATGGGCATTTTCTTCCTTAGTTTGAAATTAGAGATGTCTCTTTTCGATTTGGTTTGGACTGCCTTTTGACCTGCGATAGTAGTAATCTCCTCGGTAGCGATTTCGATTAACTTTTTATCTGCGATAGCAGCTCCAACTCCCTGGTTGATGACAATTTTCTCTAATCTTGGCGCCTGCATTACGTTTTTGTAGGAAAAATCCTTCACTAACGCAGGAACTACTTCGTCCAAGTATTTTTTCTTAAGTGTTGGTACGTAAGCCATTACTTAATCTCCTCTCCTGATTTTTTTGAATAACGAACTAATTTACCTTTATCATTAAGCTTTCTTCCGATACGAGTAGGTTTTCCAGTTTTTGGATCCTTAATCATAAGGTTAGACAAATGGATGGGTGCTTCCTTTTCAACAATACCACCCTGCGGATGTGCCGCGTTGGGTTTGGTATGTTTTTTAACCATATTAACACCTTCCACTATAGCTTTTCCTGTGGCTCTGATTACTTCCAGTACTTTGCCTTCTTTTCCTTTGTAATTGCCAGTTGTGACAAAAACAAGGTCGCTTTTCTTTATGTGTAATTTTTTCTGCATCGTTTTTATTTTATGCATTAAAGTACTTCAGGAGCAAGTGAAATAATCTTCATATTCTTATCACGAAGTTCTCTTGCTACAGGCCCAAAAATACGAGTTCCGCGCATTTCACCAGTATTATTCAGTAAAACGACTGCGTTATCGTCAAAACGGATATAAGATCCATCGGGACGACGAACTTCTTTTGAGGTACGAACAATAATTGCTTTCGACACGGCACCCTTTTTCATATCACTTCCCGCGATAGCACTTTTGACAGTGACTACAATGGTATCGCCCAATGAAGCATAGCGCTTTCTGGTTCCGCCTAAAACACGGATACAAAGCACTTCTTTAGCTCCACTATTATCGGCAACGGTACATCTTGATTCCTGTTGTATCATGATTACTTAGCTCTTTCTATGATTTCCACTAATCTCCAACATTTCTGCTTACTGATTGGTCGTGTTTCCATGATCTTCACAGTATCGCCAATATTGCAGCTGTTCTTTTCATCGTGGGCGTAAAACTTGGAGGTTTTGTTGACGAACTTTCCATAAATAGGATGTTTTTCCTTGCGCTTTTCAGCCACAACGATGGTGCATTCCATTTTGTTGCTCACAACTACTCCAACACGCTCCTTCCTTAGATTTCTTGATTCCATTACTAACTCTGTTTTGTGTTAATTTCCCTTTGACGTAGAATGGTTTTTAGTCTGGCAATATTCCGTCTCACACCCACGATGACCTGTGGGTTATCGAGTGGAGAAATTGCATGGTTCATTTTCATTCGTAACAAAGTATCTGTATCGGTCTGGATTTGTTCCAGAACTTCAGCTTTTGATAATTTTTCGATTTCTGATGTCTTCATTATTCAGCAATTACAGATTCAACAAAGTCACGTCTTACAATAAACTTAGTAGTAACCGGCAGTTTTTGTGCAGCTAAACGGAGTGCTTCTTTGGCAATTGCATAAGAAACGCCATCGGCTTCAATCAATATTCTACCTGGTGTAATGGGAGCAACAAATGCTTCCGGAGCACCTTTACCTTTACCCATACGTACTTCAGCGGGTTTTTTCGTTATCGGTTTGTCGGGGAAAACTCTGATCCAGATTTGACCCTGACGTTGCATATGACGGGTTACCGCAACCCTGGCCGCCTCAATCTGACGTCCGGTCAGCCATGTTTCTTCCAGAGATTTGATACCAAAAGTTCCAAATGCCAACTGATTTCCCCTTTGGGACAGTCCCTTCATTTTTCCCTTTTGTACTCTTCTGAATTTTGTCTTTTTCGGTTGTAACATTCTTCTCTACTTCTGAAAGGTTGACAAATTATTTTTTTCTTTTCTTAAATCCGTTTCCTTTTGGACCACCTACAACCGGACGACCAGGTTTCTGGCCAAGGTTTGGTGAAAGGTCACGCTTTCCATAGATCTCGCCTTTGCAAATCCATACCTTCACACCGAGTAAACCGGTTTTGGTAAGGGCTTCTGCAAGCGCATAATCTATATCAGCTCTCAGAGTATGCAAAGGAGTACGACCATCTTTGTACATTTCTGAACGTGCCATTTCAGCACCATTCAAACGGCCTGATACCTGAATCTTGATCCCCTGCGCACCCATTCTCATGGTTGAAGCAATGGCCATTTTAGTGGCACGACGGTAGGCAATTTTACCCTCAATTTGACGGGCAATGTTGATCGCTACAATCTGGGCATCCAGTTCTGGACGTTTAATTTCAAAAATATTGATCTGAACTTCTTTGTTGGTGATCTTTTTCAACTCTTCTTTCAGCTTATCAACTTCCTGACCACCTTTGCCTATAATAATACCGGGCCTTGAGGTGTGAACAGTGATGGTAATAAGTTTAAGTGTACGTTCAATGATAATCTTGGAGATACTTGCTTTTGCCAGACGGGCATTCAGGTACTCCCTGATCTTGAAGTCTTCCACGAGCTTATCGCCATAGTTGTTTCCACCGAACCAATTGGAATCCCATCCTTTGATGATCCCTAAACGATTAGCGATTGGATTAACTTTTTGTCCCATGTATTATTATTTATTCAGTTTCTTTAACTATGGTTAAACTATCAAGACTAACGGTCACATGATTGGATCTTTTCTTGATCCTGTGTGCACGGCCCTGTGGTGCAGGACGCAGTCTTTTAAGTATCCTTCCTGAATCAACAGAAATGTTTTTCACATACAAATTGCTTTCTTCCAGACGGCTTCCTTCGTTTTTTGCCTGCCAGTTTGCAATGGCCGACATGACTAATTTTTCAAGTCTACGTGAAGATTCCTTGGAGGAAAACTTAAGTACATCAATAGCTCTGTTCACTTCCATTCCACGTACCATGTCGGCGACAAGCCTCATTTTACGCGGCGAAGTAGGACAATTCTTCAAAACAGCAAAATAGAGCTGTTTCTTAGCTTCCTTTAGTTCGTTTGCACTATTTCTTTTTCTAGCACCCATCGTGAATTCTTTTA
>DASXUZ010000204.1:0-2365 GCA_036504555.1 Prolixibacteraceae bacterium
TGGTGGCACTTTCGGTAGTTCAACGTTGCGCGCCCAGCCACTGCCCAACACAAGTGGTTCCGCAGGTAGTGTATGACCTGTGCAGTTTACAACTACTGTATCTGTCGATTTGATAACTCCAGCTCGGATTAACTTGAAAAGTCCGGCAAAAGCTGCCGCGGATGCGGGCTCAGCTGACAAACCCTCCATCTTGGCCAGTAAATGCATCGCGCGGTAGGCTTCTTCATCCGACACACTCTCAAATAGTCCCTGGTTTTCTTGCATTTGTTTGCGAAGAATCTTGTAGGAGCGTCCGGGAGTGCCAGTTGCAAGTGTTTCAATGTGTGTTTTTGGGTGATGGACAGGAGCTGCTTCGTCTAGATTTTGCTTCCAGGCATGGACCATTGGAGCGCAGCCTTCTGCTTGAATGGCGATCATGCTAGGTATTTTGTCTATGATCCCCATTTGTTTTAATTCGCGAAAGCCTTTGGAAACACCAATTACCCCCAGACCGCCACTAATCGCCTGGATGTACCAATCTGGTGTACACCAACGGAGCTTGCCGGGTTCGAAATTTGCGGGTGGGCCAAGTTCCTCGGTCAATTGTTCTGCGATTTCGAAGGCAATAGTTTTCATGCCTTCCACAGAAGCAATCGAGCGAGCACCCGTATCGTGGTAAAGGCCTCTTTTTTCGGCAAATTCAGCAGCGATCTGTTTGACCTGGTCGTAGGATCCGGTCACCTTGATCACCTGGCTGCCGTAGAGAGCAATTTCACGCATTTTTACCGCGGGAACCAGGCTTGTGACAAATGCCCAAAGTTTGATCCCGGCCCGGGCAGCATAAGCCGAATTGGAAATCGCCACATTTCCCGTAGAGGCAGCAACCATTTCGGTTACGCCAGCCTCTTTAAGGGCATTAATTGTTAGTGCCGCCTGCCGGTCTTTGAATGAAGCTGTTGGGCCTTGCCTTTCGTCCTTGATAAAAATGTTGTTATTGCCCAACATCATTCCCATGTTTACTGCGCGGATAAGTGGAGTCCCACCTTCCCCAAGTCGCAGTTCAGGAACAGGTTTGTTTATTGGTAAAAGCTCTTTGTAGCGCCAAAGATCGAAACGCCGCGAAGGCAATTCTTTTTCAAATTGATGATATGCCTCTTCAAGATTGTAAATGGCTTCGTGCCATTGACTTTTACATTTTGGGCAGGTATTGGAAAGTGGATGAAAAGTAGATTCGAAACCACAATCCATGCATCGGATTACACAGGACATAGTGCTCCTATTTATGTTTGTTCGTAACTTCTAAGATGTTTCTCGATCTCAATAAACAATTGTGTTTCAGAAACCATACCTTTACGAGAATAATGTTCCGTCAATTTTTCGAGGCGAGTCAACTGGTCTTCATCAGGGAGTTTAGGTGTCATGAAAATGACAGGAATATTTTGCATGGATGAAGTGAGATTTATTTTTTCCAACAGAGCGATTTCCTCCAACTCCGGCAACATCATACTCAAGATGATCGCATGTGGCGGCTGATTGGTCAAAGCTTCCAGCCCTTTTTCTAAACCAATCGCCAACATGGGATGTAATAGACCATCCTCCAATAATATTTTTTCAATACGGTCCAATTCTTCGACAGAATTATCAATTATTAATATTTCAGAAATCTTATTTTCACTGTTCAGGCGAGTTAATGCACCAAGAAGGTCTTCTGCCCTAATGGGTTTCAAGAGATAGTCCGCGGCGTTCAGACAATAACCTTTTTCTTCCTGCTCGGCGATATTGCAGATGATAACGGGGATGTTTTTTGTCGTTGGATCGTCTTTCAATTTGGCCAAGATGGACCATTTATTTGTCCCCAGTGAATCAACATCCAAAATGATCGCGAGTGGCATTAAACGACTTGCCATCTCTAACACGTTATTGGGATTAACTACCGGAACGATTTCGTAACTTTTGGCTTGCAGGAAACGCTCATAGATCGTTATGATACGGGGATCAGTTTCCACACATAAAATTGTCCTGTTGGAAACTGCACTATTCACCTGATTGGATTGGTGGAAAAGTGGAATCGTGAAATAAAAGGAACTACCCTCGCCAAGTTTGCTGTGAACACCAATTTGTCCGCCATGAAGGTCGACCAAACGCTGGCAAATAGACAGCCCCAGGCCAGTGCCACCGGTTTTTCGGGTTGGCGAAGAATCCACCTGGGAAAAAGCCAGGAACAATTTTGATTGGTCTTCTTCTGATATGCCTGGTCCTGTATCCGTAACACTTACCAACACTTCCTGCCGGTTGTCACTTCCTGTTTGAACCTCGGCAGTAACGATCACCGTACCTTCTTCTGTGAATTTGCTCGCATTTGAAATCAGGTTCAGGAGAACCTGCC
>DASXUZ010000205.1:0-33138 GCA_036504555.1 Prolixibacteraceae bacterium
TGAAGTTATTGAAGTTATTGAAGTTATTGAAGTTATTGCAAGTTTATAAAACTTGCAATAACTTCAATAACTTCAATAACTTCAATAACTTCGATAATTTGAGTTGGTAACATTCATTTGAATGCATACGATTGCTTCAGTTAATCTTCAAATATTCCTTTTCCTTGCCTGACAATAAAGGGAATTTCTTCTGTGCAATCGATGATTGTTGATGGAACATTTTCACCATAGCCACCATCTATGATCAGGTCCGCAATATCCTTAAACTTCTCATGAATCAATTCCGGATCAGTGGAATATTCCAGCATTTCATCTTCATCGTGAATAGAGGTTGACATGATGGGGTTTCCAAGTACACGCACAATTTCTAAAATAATAGCATTGGCGGGTATGCGTACTCCTACGGTCTTCTTTTTACATTTGAAATATTTTGGCACATTGCTGTTTGCATTTAATATAAACGTGAATGGGCCTGGAAGGTACTTTTTCAGCAATTTAAATATCTGGCCCGAGAAAGGCTTGGAGAAGCTAGCCAATTGACTTAAATCGACACAGATAAATGAAAAATTGGACTTTTCAACCTTCACATTTTTGTAACGGGCTACTTTCTCAACGGCTTTTGCATTGGTGATGTCACAACCAAGACCATATACGGTATCGGTTGGATATACAATGATTCCCCCATTTTGTAAAACATCTACTACCAACTTGATATCCTTTGGGTTGGGATTTTCAGGATAGATTTTTATCAACATTTAAACCTCCGGTTTTATTTGCCGCTATAAATTTAGTTATTTTGACTCGTAGTTTAATCAATTGAATAGGCAATGGAAAAAATATTTATGGTAACAGAAGATGGCTCGCAAACAATTTATCTTCCTGAGATGGACGAGCATTACCATTCGGTCCATGGAGCGATTCAGGAGTCCTTGCATATTTACATTGAACAGGGCTTGTTGCAAACCACAAAAAAAGAACTTTCCATTCTTGAAATCGGGTTTGGTACTGGATTGAACGCCTACCTGACCTATTGTTTTGCAAAAAAAGAAGGTATGTCTGTCCATTACAGCAGTTTAGAAAAATATCCTTTGAACAAGGCAGAATACACCTTGCTAAATTACCCAAACAACATTTTTCCTGAGCATTTGCTTATTTTCAACCAGATGCATCAAGCTGAATGGAACACAATTATTCAAATTTCAGAACGTTTTAAGCTAGAGAAAATTCATGCCGATCTTTTGACATTTCAGTTTAATGAAACGCCCCAGTTCGATCTGGTTTATTACGATGCCTTTGGCCCAGGCAAACAACCTGAAATGTGGACCGAGGACATCCTGCACCAGGTGGCAGCATCGGTTAAGCCGGGAGGTATCTTAGTTACATATTGTGCAAAGGGAACTGTACGAAGAGCATTTTCAGCTGAAGGCTTTACAATGGAAAGAATTCCAGGCCCAAAGGGGAAAAAAGAAATACTGAGAGGGAAAAAGCCTTTTTAGGATTCTCAAATAATAAAAATTACTCTATATTCGTACCCTGAATTATAAAAGAAAATAATGTCTGATAATCAATTCAATGACGAGTTTGAAGAGTTTTCCTATTCGTTGGGTTTAACGATTTCATCCAATTTAGTCCAATCAGGGGTAAAAAAAATTGATGCTTTGCAATTTTTAGCAGGGCTTCAGGATACATTTGCTGGAAATACGCCCAGAATTAGCTTGGAAGATGCAAATCAGATATTACAGCAATTTATATCCCAAGAGAATGATATAGAGGCCATAAAGAATCTAGAAGAGGGATATGTTTTTTTAATGGAAAATATCCAAAATAAAGGGGTCTTTGAAACCGATTCTGGATTACAATACACCGTCTTAAAAGAAGGTTATGGCAATAGTCCTACCATGGAAGATGTCGTAAAATGCCATTACCATGGAACCTTGCTGGATGGGACCGTCTTTGACAGTTCGGTTGAACGAGGTCAGCCCTCCATCTTCCCTGTAAATGGGGTTATTGAGGGATGGGCTGAGGCGCTTCAATTGATGCCCGTAGGGGCCAAATGGCGGCTGTTTGTGCCTTCCGACTTAGCCTATGGCCAAGATGGAACTGGTGGGTTGATTGGATCCAATGCAACCCTTATATTTGATGTGGAATTATTGGAAATTGTTTAATTATAAAATCATAAAAAAAAGAACATGAAATTAAGATCATTAATTTATGCATCAGCACTCGTATTGACTGTAGGAGCTGCTGGTTGTCAGAATGCTAGTTCAAAAGGTGATACCAAGCTGACAAACAAAAACGATTCAGTTAGTTATGCCTTGGGAGTACTTATTGGCGAAAACAACAAACAGCAAATGAAGGGTGCTCCCGGAGTGGATCAACTGAATAAAGAAATTTTGGTTGCTGCCTTCCAGAAAGCATTCAAAGGCGATTCAGTTCAGATTAAACCCGCAAAAGCCAATGGACTTATTCAGGCATTCTTTGCTGAAGTTTCAAAAGTTGAAGGTGATAAAAATCTAAAAGCTGGTCAAGAATTCCTGGCCGCTAACGCTAGCAAACCAGGTGTGGTTACTTTACCCAGTGGTCTTCAATATGAAATCATGAAAGCTGGAACAGGACCAAAACCTACGGCTGCAGATCAGGTAAAATGTCATTATCATGGCACAACCATTGAAGGAAAAGTATTTGACAGTTCAGTTGATCGTGGCGAACCTGCTACTTTCCCTGTCGGCCAGGTGATTCCAGGATGGACTGAAGCATTGCAGTTAATGCCTGTTGGATCCAAATGGAAACTATTTATCCCAGCTAATTTAGCTTATGGAGAAAAAGGTGCAGGAGCTGATATCAAACCAAACTCAACACTGATCTTCGAAGTTGAATTACTCGAGATTGTTAAAAAATAACAATGTATGCATCATAAAAGAACACTCTTATCTGAGAGTGTTCTTTTATCACTGATAAGCTAATTTAAAAAAATACAATGAGCATACAAGTAAAAGGAACAGTGATTCAGATTCTTAAATTGGAATCAGGAGTCAGCAAAGCTGGTAAAGAATGGAAAAAGCAAGAATTTGTCATTGAAACAAATGAGCAATTTCCCAAAAAAGTATGTTTTACGCTCTTTGGCGATAAAATATCTTTGATTGACGGTTTAAATGAAGGAAAAGAAGTTGAAGTTTTCTTCTCAGTCGAATCTCGTGATTTTAATGGGAAATGGTTTCACAACATCAATGCATGGAAGATTGAACTTGCTGGTGCCGCTACTGCCGCCAAAAGTTATCCTCCTGAATTTTCAGCAGGCGATATTCCTCCTGAAGCAGCTGATGACAATGGTAATGATTTACCATTCTAGAATTAAAAGGCAACATTTTGAAAAGATTGTTGCCTTTTAATTTTAGAATGAAAATTTAAGTCTTGCCTGTTCAATTCAAAGGTTGGATTTAAAAGCAAGGAACCCAGAAATGTTCCACCTTGAGTAATGAATTAAAAAACCGCAGTTATAGGATGGCCTCCCTCCTATGGCACCATCAAATGAAATATGCTTTTTTGATTACCCCTTTCGATTAAGCACATCATATTCATTTTTCTGAACCTAACGCCTTGAGATAACATTTCATTACTTCCTATTTTAAATCAACCATTCGGCCTGTAAGGTGCCCAATTTGCCATTCCTTTTTAAGTATGCCAAGTATTCGGTCATGTACTGAAAAATAACTGGTGATTTTTAGGAACCAATCGTTAAAAACCAGCTGTTAATCTGAATGAGAACCAGACACTGTTGGGACCCAACCTGCAAAAATCATTACAGTCGTACTTACTGAAGCTGAATGCAAAACAAAGTGGTAAAATACTCCAAAAGGCCTGCAGTCCCGAAGCTTGGAATCCTACCCTCATAGTCTTTCAATCACCCTGTAAAGGGGCGCTGTCCCCTACCCTTCAACTCATGCCTTTCTGATACCTTTCTGATACTTTTCTGATACCTTTCTGTAACCTTACCTTACAGAAAGGTATCAGATGGGTATCTAATGGGTATCAGATGATAGGTAGGAATCAGCGTTCCGATGGCAGGGGAAAAACCGTTCAAGGGGACCGATCAGCTATGCTTTAAAATAATTTGGAACCATCAACCCATCCACAGGGGAAAGTAAAAGGGCTCTTCTTAGAAATTCAAGACGTGTTCTTTCTGTATCGATTCTGGGATCTCTGAGTAAGATCTAAATTTTAATCAACCCATTTTTAAGGGAGAAAACAATTACTTCTACAATGTTATTTGTTCCTGACTTCTCCATTAATTTGGTCCTGTATTTTTCAACAGTTCGGGCTGATATGTCAAGCTTATCGGCAATAATTTTAATTGGAAATCCCTCCATAGACAAACGGAGCACTTGGTTTTCCCGTTTGGTAAAAAACGAATTATCCTGTTCATTGGAATTGACCGTACTGTCATTAATTATCTGGATAATCTTTTCTTCCAAACCATCGGGAAGGGTCATTTTTTCACGTTTAAGCAAATTGCACACTTGATTTGCCAATTGATCATTTACCACATAACTTTTCACAGGCGAAATGGGTGCAAAAAAGCCGATATAATAAATTGAACTTGAATTGCTGGTAAATACAGAAATGACCAAATTCATGGGCAATTCATTTCCAGCTATATCTTTAAGGGTTATTTGGCCATTAAATTTGGCGTCAACACCCTTTAAAGATTGTTGAATCCAGTTTTTGATACTAAGGAGGCTTGAACTTTCAAAAAGTTCTTTAATTTTTAAAGGAATGGATTCTTGATTATCAATTTTCAAAAGAGCCTTCATCGATTGATTGGCCCTAATTACCGTATGTTCGCTAAATAAAAGGATTCCGATTGGGGAGAGTTCAAACAAAGTATTGAACTCATGGGCAAGTTCAGCCCTGGTGGATTCAAATTTCTGAAGCCGGATTTCAATTGTTTTGACTATATCAGCGATGCTGATTGGTTTAGATAAAAAATCATCAGCCCCGAGATTCATTCCATGCCTTATATCTTCAATCGTAGCATTTTTCTTTAAAAATATAAAGGGAATTTTTTTCAAAGTCAAACTCTGATTCAAAACCGTATAAACGTGAAACCCATCCGTGGGATCGATATCACAAAGAATTAAATCAGGATTGTATTCCAATGCTTTTTGAACCCCTGCGCCAACATTACTGGTGCAACAGACATTGTATTTATGAAAAGTAAGCGATTCTTCGATTGTATCACTAAAATTCTGGTCACCATCAATAACGAGAATTTTCTTTTGAACATTCATAAGTAATATTTTAATGGGCCCGTTCTTTCCCCGTAACTGGTTGATCCCAAATATCACCTATAAAAATATATAAAAACAATGGATTAACAATACATTCTAGCTAACTTAATTTGATGATAAAAAATTATAATTAATTATCGCGCCATGAGCTCTGTTTGGAAATTTTCAAGTCACGTAATATAGCAGAACTTGCAGAAAGATTAAAGCTGTAACTTTTTCGATCACCGAATGGCACAAACCCAAAAGCCATGCTCCAGCAATGCATAGTCCGACTGACATTGATGGTTGTAAATGAGAATTTCATGGCCTCGATATCAAAATTGGTATTCATGTCCATATTCCATTTTTCGGTCAAATTTAATCGTCCGCCAAAGTTTAAGCTTTGCATGATTTTTTTAGGGTTTGGATCAGTAGCCTTGCTCTTCGGTCTGAACGAATTGGTGTAATAAAACGAATAATCAAATCTAAAACTCCAAGGGATATTAAAATCCACATATTCCGAATAGGAACCTGGAAGGGCCTTGTCTTCATCAATGGCCTTTTTATTCTCTTCGGCTTCCTTTTTTCCTTTTTTGGATTCAAAATTCATCCCGAACGACAAGTTGGCATTGGTCAGCCTTCCCAGCTTACTTAAGCCCCTGGCATTGGGATTGTTCCACATATATCGGTCGTAAATCTTGCCTTCATTATCGACCATGTAAGGATTCAAATTACCACCCATATTTACGCTCACACCTTTGATGGTTGTGCGGGCGTTAATGGAAATTGGGGAAAGTTTCATTGAATCGGCAATCATATTATAGGAAGTACTGATTCCTAAATTATCGATGATCTTCACTTTTTTATACACCGGTTTCTGATCCTTTTTCGTTGAATCATTCTCCTGAAGCACTTTTGCTTCCAGGTTTTGGCTTAAACTGAAACTGATTGCTCCGCTTTCACCCCTACCAGCTGAGCCAAAAACACCTCGCTCAAAATGATTATAATACTGGTCTTTCCCATTTCCATCAACATAGTAATCCCAAAATCTAAATTTCTTTTGACCAAAGTCGGGAGTATAGCTAAAACTGGCCGATGGAGTTATTTTGTGCCTGATTGCTTTAATTTTGGAATTGGGATTTCGTATTATATACGAGCCATAAATATTTGTAGAGGTATTGATACTATAGGAATAATCATAGTTTCTGCGGAATGCATAAACAGTGTCCACAATTACATGAGCCAATCCGCCTGGAATTGGATTGGTATAATTGGGATCATACGTTTTATTAATATAATTGGTGTACCAACGTTCTGAATAATTAAAACTGGGGCTCAAATTGATATATTTCAGCAGGTTGAACGAGGGCAATGAAATTGGGATTGAATGCCTGATGCCGTTTTGCCAGTCGCGAACCAACGATTTCTTGAGAATATCCTTTTCCTTGGCCGTAATGGAGTTTTTCAAATTGCCCGAATAACTGAAGCTGATCTTTTCATACCACTTCACCGCTCCTACCCTATTTTTGGCCTTAAACGGATTGTATTTAGACATATTGAAGGTCAGCTCAGGTAAACTCAACGAAAGGGTCGTATCGATCGAATTCTGCGAATGACGAAGGTTTACTGACATATTAAAGGGTGTATTCTCGAATTTTTTGGAATAAGAGATACTGGATGATTTTTGGGTTTGCAGATATGATCTGACGGTCAATGAATTTTCCTTGTCAAATGAGCTGGTCGATAAATTAACATTGGCCGAAAAAGTCCTGTTTGGATTTGCCTTTGAATCCTGCGCATGCGACCAAGTCAAGCTAAAGCCCTTGGTAGTTCTTGCATCAGGCAATGGTTGTTCGGAGTACTTATTTAAATTATAACTAAAATCAAAGCTCCCATTGTATCGGTATCTGACCCTGTAATTGGAATGCAATTTTGTTGCCCATGATCCTTTGGAATAAATATCTCCGCGCACAGCCAGATCAAAAAACTCATTTGCCGCCCAGTAATACCCCCCCTCGCGAAGAAAGAACCCACGGGTTTGCTCCTCACCGTAGGTGGGAATCAAGATTCCTGAAGTATAAGTGGTCGAATTGGGGAAATACCCAAAAGGAATCATAGGGAAATAAATGGGAAAATCTTCAAGTACCATATATGCCGGACCAGTAATTATCTTCTTATTAGAAATCACTTTTGCCTTTGTCATCCTCAAGTAAAAATGTGGATGTTCAGCATCGCAGGTAGTATATTTTCCTCTCCGGAGAACAAACTCAGTAGGACTTATTTTTTTGGTCAACTCACTGTGAACGAATCCATCACCCTCCTTTGTCTTTACATCGGTTATTATCCCTTTTTGGGTTTCAAAATTATATCGAAGTGTTTTAGATTCAAATTCCTCACTTCCATCTTTAAAAACCGGAGTGCCCACGATTGTTCCTGTAGAATCGGGCAACCCTTCGGCATACACTTCCTTATTGGCAAGGTCAAGTACAATGTAGTCAGCCTTCAGCTCAATAGTTTGATAATTGACCACTCCCCCTTTGTACATATATACCTTCTGATTTTCAAAATCTGGAATGATCGAATCGATGGCAGAATAAGTAATTGTTGCTTCGAGTACCGGCTTTGCAGTAGAATCATTGGAGGCAGGAATTACGGAAACAGCCGTTGTATCAATTATAGCAGGCACAGTAGGTACAAGAACCGTATCTGATTTCTGGTTTATCCGGCCAACAGAAGGAACCAGAACCGTATCTGATTTCTGATTTAACTGACCAAAGGATGAAATGGCAAGTAAAAATAATATATTTGTAAGAAGATATTTTATCAAAACTAGAGTTTATAAGATAAGCACATAAGTACTCGTTTAGTTTGCAAAAATATAAATAAGGCCTATACCTAAACGTGAACAAACGTAAAATAATTTTAAATTTCTATTTTTGTGACGAATAAATCCTTATCATGAGTAAATTAAATTATTCGAATACAATTCTATCATTGGTTTTTTGCATTTTTACTATAGGAAATTCGTATGCGATGACCTCAGAAAATCAAAATTCCAAGCAGTTTATTGTCGTAATCGATCCAGGGCATGGAGGAAAAGACCCAGGAGCTGTGAATAAAACGATTCGGGAAAAAGATGTCGTCTTAGGCATTGGACTCAAATTAGGGGAATTAATCAAGGAAAACTATCCGGATGTAAAGGTCGTTTTTACACGCAGCACCGATGTTTTCATTCCATTGATTGAACGCTCAAGAATTGCCAATAAGGGCAAAGCTGATTTATTTATTTCGATTCATGCCAACTTTTGCGCTACTCCATCAACCCGAGGAACTGAAACATTTTTTCTGGGGCCTTCCCGTTCGGATGAAAACCTTGAAGTTGCAAAGAAAGAGAACTCGGTAATCTTACTTGAAAAAGATTACAGCACTACCTACGAAGGATTTGACCCAAATTCCTCGGAATCAAACATCATGTTTGCAATGTTTCAAAGTTCCTACCTGGATCAAAGTTTATATTTCGCTGATAATATTCAGAATCAATTTAAGTCTCGGAGCGAATCTCCAAACCGTGGTGTCAAACAGGCAGGGTTTCTGGTCCTAAGGCTATCTTCGATGCCCAGCGTGCTAATCGAAACTGGTTTTTTGAGCAATCCTTCAGAAGCCAATTACCTCAGTAGCGATGATGGACAGCGACAGGTTGCACTTTCGGTTTTTGAAGCGTTCAGAAAATTTAAGAATAAAAATTCAGGAGGGAGCACCACCAAGGGCCCTGAGGTTATTGCGAGCAATGAAAAACCTCAGGAGACGAAGACAAAGCCTCAGGAAACAATTACTAAACCTCTGGAAGTGGCAAATAAACCTCTGGAAGTTGCGACAAAACAAAAATCTGACACTGCAAAGCAAAAGACAGAAGAAAAGAAGCAGGATGAGATTGTTGAACCAACGATTAATTTAGAAAAGAGGGAACCAGAGAAAACCGAAATTGCAAGTTCTCCAGCTCCCGATAATGCAAAAAAAACAGAGAGCAACGAATATTATAGTGTGCAAATCGGGGCAAATACCACTCCTGTGGAACCAGTTGCTGCTAATTTTAAAGGACTGAAGAACATTCGGAGAGAAAAAAGCGATCGATATTACCGTTATTACATTGGCAACGAAAGTTCAATTGACAATATAACCCAAACGCTCAAGCAAATAAAACTGAAATTTCCACAAGCATTTATCGTTTCTTTCATCGATGGCAAGAGGATTCCATTAAATATTGGGCTAAAATAAGGGGTAAAAACAGGATAGAAAACAATTGATTTGTTTTCCTGATGATTGCAGTATAGATTTGCATCCAGAAAACAGAAACAAAGAAAAGAAAATGATTAAAATATCAAAGTATACCAAACTAGGCCTTTTGGTTATCGCCTGTTTGACGATTCTTGTTTGGGGTATCAACTATTTAAAAGGAATTGATATCCTGAAAAGAAATACCACATACTATGTAATTTATGAAAAAATAGATGGATTACTCGAATCCAGCTCGGTAAACATCAATGGATATGAAGTTGGTCAGGTTTCGGAAATTAAATTTTTGAGCGATTATTCGGGCAGGCTTATTGCAACGCTCTCACTTCAGGGCGATTTCAAAATTGCCAAAGGCTCTACTGCCAAAATAGTTTCGAGCGATATTATGGGAACTAAATCCATTCGGCTGGAGATTGTCCATACGGCAGAATATTACAATGAAAACGATACCATTCCGGGAGTTACAGAAAGCGACTTGAAAGAACAGGTGAGCATGCAGGTTCTGCCATTGAAGAAAAAAGCGGAAGAATTAATTGCTTCGTTCGATTCGGTATTAACTGTAGTAACCTATGTTTTTAATGAACGAACCAGAAAAAATTTAACTGAAAGCTTTGAAAACATCAACCGCACCATTGCCAATATTGAATCGGTTTCAGCTGAGTTGGATAAATCAATGGGTCAGGGCAAGCTGGTTTCAATAGTTGGAAACATTGACAGCATTTCAAGCACTCTCAAACAGAATTCAGGCAATATTACCAATGTCATCAAAAACATGTCAGCTCTCTCTGATTCACTTTCCCAATTAAACATTAGTCCCTTATTTGAACAGATGAGATCTTCAGTAGCTGGAATAAATACGATTATTCAGAAACTCAATGCCTCTGAAAGTTCTGCAGGATTATTAATCAACGACCCCAAATTGTACCAAAATCTCAATAGCCTGGCCGCAAGTATGGATTTACTATTAAAAGACGTACGAAACAATCCTAAACGCTACGTACATTTTTCAGCCTTTAAAATGGGAAAGGATGTATATATTTCCGATAAGACCGACCCTTCCGAAACTGTAAGCCCAGTGGTTTACAAAATTAATTTGATTTCAAGCCCTGCCCCATTATCGAAAGAATCAACTTTTTTTAAAGGATTGGGTCCGATTGAAGAAATAAAATTGAATCATACGTATAATTATTTGGCCGGAGAATCCACCAATTTCGATCAAATTACCCAGCTTTTGGAAACCGCTAAAATTAATTTCCCAGAGGCAAATTTGGTAGCCTTCAAAAACGGAAAGAGGATTAAATTAGAAAAAGCAATCAAGAATCTGGCAAATTAGATGCCCTTCAATTAAAAATATTATAGTAAATCACACTACAATCCTTTGCTAGCAGGTATTTACACAGGTGCATTATTTATATGCCTGACAATCAGCCGTTTAATAATTTTGAAAAAATATTTATTTATTTTTTATTTTTAAATGGCTGAGACATAATGTAGTTATCCTTTTTTGATAAATATCAATAGCCAAATCATTTTTTTTATATGTTTTTTTTTGCAAAATTTGCTTTCAGGGAAATTTTATAGGGAATGACATATCAACAAATTTTTAACATCCAATCCAAAATGGTTAATGATCATCGTTTGGTTTGGGATCGTTGTCTCTCCATCATCAGAGACAACGTTCCAAGCATTAGCTTTAAGACTTGGTTTGAGCCAATCGTTCCAGTAAACCTGGATGATGAGGTTCTTACAATACAGGTACCAAGTCCGTTTTTCTATGAATACCTGGAAGAACAATACATTGATTTGCTAAGGAAAACTTTGAGAAAAGAACTGGGGCAGAATGCGAAATTAGAATATGTCGTGGTGATGGGTAACAATCAAAGTAACTCACAACCATACACGGTAAAATATCCCACCAATAATAACAGCAAAATTCAAAACAAACCAATGAACATTCCGCTGAAAAATGAAGGGAAATCATCGATTCGAAATCCTTTTATTATTCCGGGAATTCAAAAAATACAGATTGATCCACAATTAAGGCTCGATAATACGTTTGACAATTTTGTGGAGGGTGAATGTAACCGATTGGCCCGTAGTGCCGGATATGCAGTTTCACAAAATCCTGGAGGCACGGCTTTCAATCCGCTCATGATTTATGGGAACTCAGGCCTGGGGAAAACCCACCTTGCACATGCCATCGGAATTGAAGTAAAAGAAACTCATCCCGACAAGGTTGTATTGTATGTAAATGCCAATAAGTTCCAGACTCAGTTTACCGAAGCCACCCGAAACAACAACCGGAACGATTTTCTGAATTTCTATCAGATGATCGATGTGCTGATTCTCGATGATGTGCATGAATTTGCTGGCAAGGAAAAAACACAGGAAACTTTCTTTCATATTTTCAACCATTTACATCAAAGTGGGAAACAGCTCATTCTAACCTCTGATAAACCTCCCATTGAATTAAAAGGACTCGAACAACGTCTTTTATCCAGATTTAAATGGGGCTTGACGGCCGATTTACAGCAACCAAGTTTTGAAACCCGGATTGATATTCTGAAGAGGAAAATATACAAGGACGGAATCGAAATCTCCAATGAAGTCCTGGAATACATCGCTTCACACATTACCAATAACATCCGGGAATTGGAAGGCGCTTTGGTATCCCTGCTGGCCCAGTCGACACTCAATAAAAAGGAAATTACAATTGAGTTAGCCAGTGAAATGATCAATAAACTGGTCAAGAATTCCAAGAGAGAATTATCCATTGATTACATTGCAAAAGTTGTATGTGATTATTTCAATATGCCAGTCGATTCGCTTCAGGCCAAGACCCGTAAGCGCGAAGTGGTGCAGGCCAGACAGCTCGCCATGTATTTCTCTAAAACCATGACCAAATCATCCTTGGCTTCCATCGGGTCTCAAATTGGAAATAAAGACCATGCAACGGTATTGCATGCCTGTAAAACAGTGAATAACCTAAAAGAAACCGACAAAAGCTTTAAGCTCTGCGTCGATGAGATTGACAGGAAACTGAAATTATAAAATAGTAAAAGCAGGTCAGTTTGATCTGCTTTTTTATTGATGCCCAGTTCGATTTAAATAGTTGTTAGATGGAGGATACCTTTAGAACAATAGAAATGCCTTCTGAAGGATTGTTTAAAGACAAAGGGAGCCGATTCATAGCCTTTGCCTTTCCAGTGAATTCTGAAGAAGAAATCAAGGAAATTGTACAATCCATAAAAAAAGAACACCATTCGGCACGCCATCATTGTTATGCCTGGCAATTGGGTGTAGAAAAATCATTGTTCAGGGCAAACGATGATGGCGAACCCTCCTCCACCGCCGGAAAACCAATATTGGGACAAATACAGAGTTTTGATCTCACCAACATCTTGATTGTAGTGGTCCGTTATTTCGGAGGAACCTTACTGGGTGTAAGCGGATTAATCAATGCTTATCGCAATGCAGCCCTGGATGCAATTAACAAGGCTGGAGTAATTGAAAAACTGGTGGAGAAATGGCTGTTGATTGAATTTGATTACAGTGCAATGAACGAAGTAATGAAAGTTTTCAAGGATGAAAAACTTCTCCAAATCAATCCACAGTTTGACTTGAAATGTAAAGTCAAAACACACATCAGACTTAGAGAATCAAACCGGATCGTACAAGAGCTGTTAAAGATTGATACAGTAGTTGTTATTCCCATTGAGCGCTAAATGCCAAATGTTAATAACCTTTTAATAAATAGTTGACACAAAAAGCAAAGGGCTTCTAAAAACCAACTAATTTTATGCTTTGATGAAACACCTGATAAAACAATACGCTCACTTTCTGGGTGAAATTATTCGCCCCGAAATAGAATTCCCTAATTCCCTGAATTGTTTTTATCATTTGAATGATTTGACCCATTTCAGATCATTGTCGGAATTTCCCGATTCCCAACAAAAGCCAACAGGAAAGTTATTTCTGTTGGCTTTTTTTTGTTCTAAATCTTAAAATCAAGCTATAAAATGAAGAAGAAAGACTTAATTTCGATTACCGATTATTCAAAAGAAGATTATCTGCGCATTTTGGAACTCGCAGCCGATTTTGAGAAAAATCCAAACCAGAGACTGCTTGAAGGCAAAGTGGTTGCTTCTTTGTTTTTTGAACCCTCTACCCGAACCCGGTTAAGCTTTGAGACTGCCATCAACCGCCTTGGAGGGCGTATCATTGGGTTTTCAGATGCCGGCTCGTCCAGCGTTTCGAAAGGTGAAACCTTACACGATACCATCCGAATGGTGAGCAATTACGTTGATTTAATCGTGATGCGACACCCCTTGGAAGGAAGTGCACGATATGCTGCAGAAGTGTCTGAAGTTCCCGTCATCAATGCAGGCGATGGAGCCAACCAGCATCCTACTCAGACTTTACTCGACATGTACTCCATCCTTAAAACTCAGGGAACACTCGACAATATCAATATATTCATGATCGGTGACCTAAAATACGGTCGTACGGTTCATTCGTTGCTCATGGCCTTGACGGAGTTTACAAACCCAATTTTTAACTTTATAGCTCCCGAAGAACTTTCGATGCCTGAAGAATATAAAATGTTCCTGAACGAAAAAGGAATCAAGTATTTTGAACATACTGAGATCAACGACAACATCAACCATGCTGACATCATTTACATGACCCGGGTTCAGAAAGAACGATTTATGGATCCCATCGAATATGAAAAAGTGAAAAATGTATATATTCTGAAAAACAAAATGCTCAATGACACCAAGCCTAACATGCGCATTCTGCATCCGCTTCCAAGAATCAACGAAATTCATCCCGACGTTGATAAAAATGAAAAAGCTTATTATTTTACCCAAGCCCGAAACGGGGTGTATACCCGTCAGGCCATTATTGCACATATCCTCAATCTAAAATAAAACAGCCATGAGCGATAGTTTAAAAAAGAAATTAAAACTGAAAGTCAGTGCAATCAATGATGGCACTGTGATCGATCACATCCCTTCCGAAAACCTTTTCAAAGTCATATCCATCCTTGGACTCGAAAGAGTTAAATCTCAAATTACCTTTGGATTCAATTTCGAAAGTGAAAAAATGGGAAGTAAAGCCATTATTAAAGTTTCGGATGTGTTCTTTGAAGACGATGAAATCAATAAGATATCACTGATTGCCAGAAATGCCAAGCTTAACATTATCCGCGACTACGAAGTGGTTGAGAAGCGTGTGGTTGAAGTTCCCGACAAGGTAATCGGTATTGTCAAATGCTTTAATCCAAAGTGCATCACCAATAATGAAGAAATAACCACATATTTCAATGTGATTTCAAAAAATCCACTAGATTTGAAGTGTAAGTATTGCGAAAAAATTACCCATGAACACCAAATGGTGATAAAATAAAAGTAGAATGACAACAACCAATTTTACAGAAGTTTACTCCCGGATTGTAGAATTAGTCAAAAACAATCCTGACAATTTGTTATTCCAGATTTGTGAACTCCTTAAACGGGATGTTTACCATTACGATTGGGTTGGTTTCTATATCCTGGATCAGCAAAAGGCGGAACTCGTCTTAGGGCCTTTTGTTGGCAAACCTACTCCACACACGCACATTGCAGTGGGCAAAGGAATTTGCGGCCAGGTAGCCGAAAGTGGTCAGACCATGGTGGTTCAGGATGTGACACAGGTTGAAAATTACATCTCCTGCGGCCTGGAGGTGCAATCGGAGATTGTGGTTCCTGTAATGAAAAATGGAAGATTTGTCGCCGAGCTGGATATCGACAGCCATTCACCGGCCCCATTTACTCAGCAGGACACCGATTTCCTCATACAAGTCTGTGATTTATTGACTGATCGTTTTTAATTTTACTGAATACTGAAAAATATTTATACCAAATTCAAATAAATTATTGATTTAGTTTGTTTAATAATGTAATTTGCGGAACACTGAAGTTTCTGTGAATTACATTATTTGTTTTACACCGCTCGTGAACGAAAACAATAGGCAAATATTCAGTAATGATGAACGAAATATACGAATTACTCTTCCATACCAATCAAGCTCTTTATGCCATTGTTTCCGAAAATGTGTATGAAGCTTATTTTGTGCTGTTCATGATTATTTTTCTTGAAACAGGTCTCATCGTTTTTCCATTCCTACCTGGCGACGGACTGCTTTTCTCCGCCGGTGTTATTGCAGCTTCATCCAAACTCAATATAATGCTCCTGGTGCCAATTCTAATCATGGCAGCCGTTGCTGGAAATTATTTCAACTATGGCATTGGAAAAATGATAGGCAACAAGATAGAACATAGCCAAAATAAGTTTATCCATAAATACCTGGTAAAATCGATTCTTCAGACCCGGAAGTTTTACGAAAAGCATGGCAAAAAATCTATCATTATTGGAAGGTTCTTCCCCGTTATCAGAACCTATATTCCATTTCTGGCGGGAACCGTAAAATTTGATTATCCCGAGTTTGGAAGGTATACATTCATCGGATCAATCATCTGGGTTCCATTCTTTACCCTCATTGGTTATTTCCTTGGAGAAATCATCTGGATACAAGATAATTTCGAACTAATTTTCCTGGGTTTAATCATTGTGACCCTCCTGCCCTTCTTTTTTACGGCAGCTAAATTGGTTTTTGCTAAAAAGAAAGCCTAAGACCTGAGACAATCGCCATTGAATACTTTTTTATTAACTTGAAAAAGCTATTTTTGAATCTTCTTTAATAATAGCCTGTATGTCGAATTTATTTCTCACCAAGCCAATTTCACAATTACGAAGCGAGTCAGAATCTGATCACGGATTAAGAAGGACCTTGAGTGCAACAAATCTGACCACCCTCGGCATTGGGGCAGTGATCGGTGCCGGAATATTTGTACTCACCGGACAGGCAGCCGCTCAATATGCTGGACCAGCCATAGTCATTTCTTTTCTGATCTCAGGCATGGCCTGTTTGTTCGCAGGTTTGTGCTATGCCGAATTTGCCTCCATGATCCCCATTTCTGGAAGCGCTTACACCTATGCCTATGCAACCATGGGTGAATTTGTAGCCTGGATCATTGGCTGGGATTTAATTCTCGAATATTTGTTTGCAGCTTCCACCGTGGCTGTTGGATGGTCTGGATATGTGGTCAGCTTTCTGAAAGATTTCGGAATCATCATACCTGCTCAGTTTACAGCTGCCTATGGATCTGTTTTGGTAGATATACCCAAGGTGGGCTGGAATTTACTGACACCCGAGCTAACCAAAAACCTGGCAGATACAGGAATAGCCATCTCCAGTCTGCCCCACCAGGCGGCTATTTTGAATTTACCGGCTATGTTTATTGTAGCTACCATCACCCTGTTGTTACTGATCGGTATCCGTGAATCGGCCCGGTTTAATAACATCATGGTCTTCATCAAGGTTTTTGTCATCCTTTTATTCATAGGCATCGGCGTATTTTTCGTAAACAAAGCCAACTGGCATCCTTTTATCCCTGCAAATACAGGTACCTGGGGTCATTATGGCTGGAGTGGAATCTTTAGGGGGGCTGCCGTCATCTTCTTTGCATACATTGGGTTTGACGCCGTTTCGACTGCCGCACAGGAAGCCAAGAATCCTCAAAAGGATATGCCGATCGGGATCCTGGGATCTCTTGGGATTTCTACAATTTTATACATCCTGGTAGCCATTGTTCTAACAGGGATTGTGAGCTATACCTTTTTAAATGTTGCCGACCCTATTGCCGTCGGTGTCAATGCGATGGGTTCAGGCTTGTTCTGGCTTCGACCGATCATTAAGATTGCCGCCATTGCCGGTTTGAGTTCCGTGATTCTGGTCATGTTAATGGGCCAACCGCGTATCTTCTTCTCCATGTCGAAGGATGGATTATTGCCACCCGTTTTTTCAAAGATACATTCCCGGTTTAAAACACCTTATGTGAGTACACTTATAACCGGCTTTGTCGCCTTGATTTTGGCAGGCATACTTCCAATCAATATTCTGGGAGAGCTTGTTTCAATCGGTACCTTGCTTGCTTTTGCAATCGTATGTATCGGTGTAATAATCCTGAGAGTCAAAAGGCCTGACCTAAAAAGGACATTCAAAACCCCCTTTGTTCCCCTTGTTCCCATTCTGGGTGCTGGTATCTGCTTTTTGCAAATGCTTTCACTTCCATGGGAAACATGGCTTAGGCTAATTGTCTGGATGGCTTTGGGTTTTATTATTTATTTCACCTACGGAATCAAAAGAAGCAAATTGCGGAAACAGCCCAAAGATCAATAGAAGATCAATTCAGGACGATCACTTGTTAGAATTCAATTTCACCTGAAAATGCTTTGGTGGCAGGACCAGTCATGAATACATTTTCACCGATCCATTCGATCAGCAGATCGCCCAAAGCCAGGTGAACAGTTACTTGTTTACCCGTCTTACCGGTTAGAGCAGAAGCTACCGCTGAAGCACAACTTCCGGTGCCGCATGCAAGCGTACTGCCCGCTCCCCGTTCCCAGGTACGAACTTTGATCTCCCGATCATTGATCACCTGCACAAAATTCACATTGGTACCCTTGGGGAAGACATTGTTTTTCTCAATTTGTCTTCCAATCACCACGGTATCAATTTGATCCAGGTCATCCACAAATACCATGGTGTGTGGAACCCCCATCAATAGACTGGTGATTTGAAAGTCTGCCTTTCCGATTTTCAATGGTTCGTTGATTACCTTACCTGTTTTTTTACCAAGCATCGGGATATCAGCCCTTGTGAGCCTAGGTTGGCCCATATTGACTCGCACGGCCATCACGTTTCCGTTGTCAGTAATTAACTCGGGAATGATGATTCCTGCAAAGGTTTCAATGGTGAATGAGTCTGTGCTGATCATCCCAGCTTCGTATACCAGTTTGGCAAAACAGCGGATAGCATTTCCACACATGTTGGCTTCACTGCCATCGGCATTGATAATGCGCATCCGGATATCGGCCTTTTTGGAAGGGAGAATCAATACAATTCCATCGGCACCAATGCCTGTATTTCGGTTACACAATCGAATGGCCAAGGTGTGAAGGTCGTATTTCAGAAGATCAATGTTATTGAGAAAAATAAAATCGTTTCCCAGACCGTGCATTTTTTGAAACTGCATCATATTTTGAGGGTTTAAATATCGGCTACAAAGTAAATTCTATTTATCAGAAAAGAAAAAACAAGGCCACAGAATATTTAAAAATTTCCCTTCCATCAAATTCCTGCTTATCGATTGCTTGAATAAATAAAATACCCCGCTACCTTTCTTTACAATGGCCATGGTCAAAACAGGCTTGTGGTATCCCCAGGTATCTTGCTTCTGTAATGTATCTGTAATCTAACTGTAATGTATCTGTAATGTACAATACAGATACATTACAGTTAGATTACAGATACATTACAGAAGCAAGATACCTGGCAGTATTCAAACAGCCTGCTGGCATATGCGCTATAAAAACTTACTTTTAAAATGAAGCGAACAAGGGCTGATGGGAAGATCCATAGGCCCCCCTTTTTCAAATTTTTGGAAGTATTCAGTGTGATATTTGTAATCCATTTTTATCAAAAGTCAACTGAAAGTAATATTTTGCTATTTTTTAAATTAACCCTTTAAATTAGATACATTTTAATGTATTAATCCTGTTTTTTCTCTAAATTTGTTAATCCATTAACCAATACAATAATTTTATGCTACCAAAATTTTTGCTTGCCGACAATTCTCAGGAAATGCCTGATTTCATTTATGTTGTCCACAATGAGTTTCCAAGATTTATTGTAGGAAGCGATATTGAAGACTTCTCATTGAATCAGGAAATTCACTGGATCGATGATGAACCGGACGATAAAGCACTTATTGCAGAACTTCTGACAGAAGCCGAAGAGTTTTTAGAAACTGAACTGGAAAATCAGGACAATTATTTTGAAGATGATGGGGAGGCCGATAAATTATGACCATCCAGAAAAGGCTAACCAGGTCGAAAGACAAAATGGTTGCCGGGGTATTGGCCGGCATAGGTAATTATTTTGATATTGACCCTACCATCGTGCGCGTTTTGTACGTTGTTTTTTCAATTGCAAGTGTTGGGTTTCCCGGCATTGTGGCTTATCTGATCATGTGGGCCGTTATTCCAGAGGAAAAAACCCTCTAAGCTGAAGGCACTTGCTTGAGGCTTAATTGGATTCGCTTTCTTTGTAAATCGAGTTCAATTACTTTGACATGCACATGTTGGTGTAATTTGACTATTTCGGCCGGATCGCTAATGAAGCGGTCGGCCATTTGCGAGACATGAATCAGGCCATCCTGTTTGACTCCCACGTCGACAAAGGCCCCGAATTTAGTAATGTTGGTCACAATTCCAGGTAGAATCATCCCTACTTCAATGTCTTCAACTTTAAAGATATTTGGTGCAAATTCAAATACTTTTATCCCTTGGCGCGGATCCCTTCCTGGCTTAGCCAGTTCGCGTTTAATATCCTCCAGGGTAGGCAGCCCTGTCTGATCGGTTATATAATTTGACAAAACAATCTGTTTTTGCCGCTCCTCGGTGGAAATTAGTTCCTGGATGCTGCATTTCAGGTCTTTGGCCATTTTTTCTACCACATGGTATGATTCAGGATGCACTGCCGTTTTATCCAATGGATTTTCAGCTTCAGGAATGCGTAAAAAGCCGGCCGATTGCTCAAAGGCTTTTGCTCCCATGCGCGCTACTTTCATTAAATCAGTCCTGGCCATGAAAGGCCCGTTATCTTTTCGGTAATCAACTATATTTTGAGCCAGCAATGGGCCAAGACCTGAAATATAGGTCAACAAATGTTTGGAGGCCGTATTGACATTCACCCCTATCAGGTTCACACTTGACTCCACCACTTTATCCAGGCTGCTTTTTAATTTCTTCTGATCTACATCGTGTTGATACTGACCAACACCTATGGATTTTGGATCAATCTTCACCAGTTCTGCCAAGGGGTCCATCAAGCGACGTCCGATGGAAATTGCACCTCTTACAGTCACATCGTACTGTGGAAATTCTTCACGGGCGATTTTAGAGGCCGAATAGATGGACGCACCATCCTCAGAGACAACAAAAACCCGTAGTTCGCGGTCAAAATGAAGCTTCTTGATAAATTGTTCAGTTTCCCGGCTAGCGGTTCCATTGCCAATGGCAACGGCCTCAATCTGGTATGAACTTACCAGCGAACCAATTTTTCGGGCAGCCTGCTTGGTTTCTTCCTGTGGTTTGTGCGGATAGATGGTCTCGTTGTGTAATAAATTTCCCTGGGCATCCAAACAAACCACTTTACATCCACTTCGGTAACCAGGGTCGATGGCCAATACGCGCTTTTGACCCAGGGGTGCCGCCAGAAGTAGCTGCCGCATGTTGTCGGCAAATACACCGATGGCTTCATCATCAGCCTTTTCCTTGGATGAATTTGCAAATTCAGTTTCAATCGAAGGTTCGAGAAGTCTTTTATACGCATCCTGAACGGCCAGTTCCACCTGGTCGGTACAGGCATTGTTGCTGTGAATAAAGAACCGCTTGAGGCGCAATGTGGCTTCCTCACTTTCAGGACTGACTGAAATGCGAAGAAAGCCTTCATTTTCACCCCTGCGCATGGCCAATAAGCGGTGAGAGGGGCATTTCTTCAGGGGCTCTTTCCAATCAAAATAGTCATTGTATTTGGCGGCTAGCTCCTCTTTCCCTTTAATCAGTTTACTGGTAACAATGGCTTCGGATTCAAATACCCGGCGAACGATCGATCTTGCTTTTTCATTTTCATTGATCCATTCGGCCATTATATCGCGTGCTCCCGACAAGGCATCCTCGATTGATTCAACCAACTCTCCAACAAAGGCATGAGCCTTTCTTTCAATATCTGTTTCATTTTGTCGGAAAATGATTTTAGCAAGCGGCTCTAATCCTTTCTCGCGAGCAATGGCAGCGCGAGTTCTGCGTTTAGGTTTATAGGGCAGGTAAATATCTTCCAATTCAATGGTATCAAAACAATCCTCAATGCGCTTTTGTAAATCAGCCGTTAATAAATCCTGTTCCTGTATGGTTTTTAAAATGGTTTCTTTGCGCTTGAGCAGGTCTTCCATCTTTTCTTTGGCCTCCCTGATCGCTTCAATCTGAACTTCATCCAGGCTCCCGGTGCGTTCCTTCCTGTATCGGGCAATAAATGGAACTGTCGCTCCTTCATCCAGTAACTGAATAGTGCTGCTGGTTTGCGATTCTGAAATTAGAACTATATTAGAAATTAAACGTATAATTTTTTGAAGCATATTTTTACAATAATATTGAACCTCGAAGGTAGGTATTTTGTTATAAACTTGAATTTGATTTTGAAAATATCGGATAGAAGCTTTTAGTAGTCTAGTTATAAAGGCTATAAACAGTAATATATCTGGTTGAAATTAATATCGCCAAATAAAACTATCAAATAATGGAGGGAGATAAATGGAGCAGTCGGGAGTAAAAAAAACAATATTTTGGTACTAATTGAGTTTTTAGAAAGTGGGAAATGTACAATATTCAATCATTTTTATACAACAAATCAAAGTTTTTTCCCACTAATTTTGTTTCAGATCTCAGTCTTAATTTTGAAACAGAGTATGTATCATAAAGGGAGCTGCGAGAAGGATTGGTAAGAATGAATAAATAGTTATCATTCAAATAAAAATGACAATAAAATTTCTTCAAAACTCAAGAAGTTGATTTGCTTTGAAGAAAGTAGTGGATCTTGAATTATTCATTATTCTTACTTATAACAATATATTTACAAAGATTAATTAACCTATTTAAAATCAAACTATGGCCATATATTTTTCTATCTTAGGTTTTTTATTAGGATTTGGCATAGTGATTTTCACGATCCCACCACTAATCAGAGTTTCCATTGCAAAACACCTTTACGACACTCCCAATGAGAGGAAAGCCTCAAAAGTGATTGTTCCAACCCTTGGCGGGGTAGCTATATTTATTGGATTTATACTCAGTACCATCGTTGCCACAGATGGATATGTATTTAATGAAATGAAATACCTGATCGCAGCGGTTATTATCATGTTTTTTATAGGGTTAAAGGACGACCTGATGGATATTTCTGCCACGAAAAAGCTCGCTGTTGAAATAGCCACAGCCTGCATGCTCATTGGCTTGGGTAATTTCAGGTTTACCAATCTTCAGGGAGCTTTCGGCTTGCATGAGATCAATTATGCAACCAGTTTTGTAATAACATTAATTACCATGATTGGCCTTATCAATGCTTTCAATTTAATTGACGGGATTGACGGTTTAGCTTCTGGAATCAGTATTGTTATTTCATCGGTCTTTGGTACCTGGTTTTTACTTGCTGGCCATCATGCTTATGGGATCATGTGTTTCAGCCTGGCGGGAAGCTTGATAGGGTTTTTTATCTTCAACGTTTTTGGTAAAAAGAACAAGATATTCATGGGTGATACAGGATCATTGATTCTGGGAGTGGTGATGGTAATTCTGGTGATAAAATTTAATGAACTCAATATAAATCAGAGTTTGCCTTATGCCATTCAAGCAGCACCAGTTGTTTCTATTGGAATTCTAATTATTCCCATCATCGATACTCTGCGGGTGATCTTTATCCGGCTTTCGGAAAAACGATCTCCATTTTCTCCTGATATGAATCACATCCACCATAACTTTTTGAAACTGGGCTGTTCACATTTTAAATCCACCTCATTCATGGTACTGATGAATGTTTTGTTTATTGGTTTTGCTTTTGCTTTTCACCGAACATTAAATATTAACAATCTCATTATAAGTATTTTTACCTTGGGATTTATTGTTGCTTATATTCCCAACCTGATTCGCAAATTGACCCAGTCACCGGTTTACAGTACTGAAAAGCCAATTTTAAGGAATGATATAAAAAGATCAGACATTATTGCCAGTCCAGTTTTATCTATACCCAATTTAAGGCTTACACACTCTGTTATTCTCAAAAAGAAAATACGGTCAGAAAAAGAAATGGTTGGAGAAAATGCTTCCGACAGGTAGGAAAAATCACCTGACACCTCAGCCTATTTAAATACAATCCATTGACAACATGCTTATAAGCATTCACATTGGTTAATGCTTGAGGAGAAAGCAAGTATGCTGATTTGACCAATGAAATCAAGCCAATGGTCTTCCTGCATATGATTTGAGAAGCAGGCATGGCAAAAGTATCAAAACACATTCAACTATTTCAAGCTCGAAATGCAGTTGAAATTTGACAGATTTAAATTATTCTCAAAATAAGAAGTTTTCAATCAAAGAACAGTTGTATATTTATACTTCGAAATTCAATCTAATTATACCGAGGTATGAAAAAACTAGCTGCAGTCTTCATCTTATCCGTATTTGTTGTCTTTTTGTCTCCATTCCAACTTCAGTCCAAAGAGAAAAATAAATCTTTATTGGGTGAATGGATTTTTGAAGTTAGTGATGCGCCTGATGGTTATAACAAAGGTAGCTTAATTTTTTCCAATAAGGAGGGTCAAACAATTTGCGTAGTCAAATTGGAAGCCGGTGAACTGGCTGTCAGTAATTTGAAAGTTACGAAGGATGAAATAAGCTTTACAACCTATGTGGGAAGCGATCCAGTGAATGTTTTCCTTACAAGGGATGATGACAAGCTAACGGGAAAAGTCGAATCTCCTGAAGGTCCTAAAAGCATGAAGGCTGTTAAGAAAAATGAATAGACTTTCTATGTTTGAAGAAAATCATTGAATTCCTTTCAATGAGGATTTGTACCTTTGCTTTTAGTAGTACTTTTACTTAATGCGTATATCTATTTTGGAAGCTTATTCTGAAACTTACAATCAACTAATATAAAATATTAAGAAATGACAAACAGAAGAGATTTTTTTAGAACAAGTTCATTATTGATTGCCGGCACGCTGGTAGGTAACCAATTCCTTCAGGCATCAGTACTTCCTGTAAAGGGGAAAAAGAACATTGGATTACAATTATATTCCTTACGTGATGCCATGAAAACGGATGCATTGGGAACTTTAAAACTGGTATCTGATATTGGATTCAAAACATTGGAAGCCGCCAACTATGCAGATGGGAAAATATATGGCATGACTCCATCCCAAATCAAGAAAGTTACCAAAGGTCTTGGAATGAAATTGACCAGCGCGCACGTAGGTGGCCCAAATTACACAAAGGATACTCATTCGCAGGCAATGGATTGGTGGAAAAAAGCCATTGAAGATCATGAGGAAGCGGGTTGTAAATTTCTTGTAAAACCCAGTATGCCCAATTTGAAAACATTGGATGAATTGAAAATGTGGTGCGATTTCTATAATTCCATTGGCGAATTGTCTGCTAAATCAAAAATACAATTCGGATATCACAACCATTCCCATGAATTTGAAAAAATGGAAGGTCAAATCATCTATGATTACATGATCAACAACACCGATCCTAAAAAAGTATTCTTTGAAATGGATGTCTATTGGGTGATGCGTGGTGGTTTTAAAGCGGTGGATTATATGAACAAATATCCGAACCGTTTCCCCGTTCTTCATATTAAAGATGAAAAAGAAATCGGTGAAAGCGGACAAATTGATTTCAAGCCCATTTATGAAACTGCCTATAAAAATGGCCTGAAAGATTCATTTGTAGAAGTAGAAAGATACAATTTCGAACCAATTGTAAGCGTCAGAAAGAGTTATGATTTCTTGAAAGCTGCCCCATACGTGAAGTAGTATTCAATCAGATAGAACTGTGTAGAATTGGTAATTTGAACTCTATTCAAATTACCAATTCTCATTTAAACCAGTTATATACCACCTGAATGTTGTCAATTATTAGGCTGTGGCCCTTGTTCTTAGTGTATATTGCAAATTCCAAAAACGAGCAAATCAGATTGACTTAACCCTCGCTTTTAAATATGTGTAGCTGATATTTGAGCCTGAATCCAAATAAGATGGCAGCCGTTGAAAGGCCAAAAACAAAGCCAATCCAAACGCCCAAATAGCCAAAATGAAATACAAATGCCAAAAGATAACTGATGGGCAAACTAACGATGATATAAGAGAAAAAAGCAATAAACATGGGTATTCGCACATCGGCCATTCCACGCAAGGCACCCAGTAAGACAACCTGCACGCCATCGAAAATCTGGAAGAAAGCACCAACAATCAACAAACCTGCTGCAACTCTTATAACATCAGGGTCGCTTGTAAATAAAAGAGGCAGCTGATTTCGTAATAGAACAAAGAGGATTCCCATCAACGACATAAAGGCGATGACGATATGCAATGATGCAAATACGGCATGTTTTAATTCATTTTTATCCCGATCGCCAAAGGCATGACTTACCCTGATGGTGGTACCTGAAGCTAGCCCGAACGATATCATATAAGTCATCGATGCCATGCCGATCGCCACCTGATGGCCTGCCAGTGATTCCTTGGAGATCCATCCAAGCATAATGGCCCCTACGCTGAAGGCAAGAATCTCAATGACCATTTGCATCCCTACGGATAATCCGACAGACATCATTCGCTTAATCTTTTCAATTTCAAACCTGGCTCTTTTTGCCCCATCAAAGTAAACCTTGAATGACGGCCTTTTTAGGATGATCAATATAAAAATGACAGGCATCATCGATCGTGCAATTAAAGATGAAATTCCCGCACCATTCAAGCCCAGGGCTGGAAATCCAAAGTTCCCATAAATAAGGATATAGTTTAGGCACACATTGACCACATTGGCAATGATGGTGATCAACATTGCAATTTTAGTATTGCCTACCCCTTCGAAGAATTGCTTGATGGAAAAGAACAGCATGATCGGTATCAGGGAGGATACATGAATCAAATAATAGGGAATTGCTGCCTTTACTACTTCTTTGGGCTGCCCCATTTTGTCCATAAAGAAAACAACCGACGACATCAGAATACACAGAATGACAGCTGAAATGCTATGGATCAGAAGTCCATTTTTAAGCCAGCCCCCCACTCTGTCAGGATGTTTGTGATTAAATGACTGCCCAACCAGCGGGGTAATCCCCAGAGTAATACCCAATCCAAATAACATCCCAACATGAAAAACATTGATGGCAAACGAAGCTGCTGCCAGTTCCGTGGTTCCTACATGGCCCACCATCATGTTATCAACCAGATTTACCGTCACTTGCCCAATCTGGGAAAAGATAACGGGAACTGCCAATGTCAGATTTTTTCGATAAACAGGTAAATAATCAGATAGGCTCACAAAGATAAATTCTCAATTTCAGGCCAAAGAAAGCAATTTAAACGGCAAGGTAGATTGCCAATTTATTTCTTTGTAATCTTTTGATTAAAATATACTGTATTATAATCACTTACTTCAACGAAATAAATTCCTGCTGAAAACTTACTCAAATCAAGCTTGAAATTAGTCTGATTAATCTTTTTATCAATTACTTTTATACCGGAACTATTGAATAAGCTTAACTTATAGTGATTCCCATTCATTGCAAAGGGGATAAAGAGTTGTACAAAATCCATCGCAGGATTTGGAAATAACTTAATTAAATTACCCGATTGCTTGTTTTGAATTTGCGTAACACCCTTTATATTTATGCCGTATTCCATTACTATCATAACACCGAAAGAAAAATCAACTTTTAACCAACCGTACAATAAAGAATCGTTTCGATTTAAAATCACCCCGATATATTTTGGTTCTATATCTCGCCATAGGTTTGCTTCGCAATTACCACGATCACTAAGGGAAGCATATTCTATCTTCACCTCTTTGCTGCTATCCTTTAATGTGTTTATCGGATCTCCAAAATTGAATTTTCTTACAATTTTAAATGTATCACACCTACTATTTGTTTCAGGATTAGGCATTGTATTATAGATGATCTTATTTTTATTAATTCCTGCAATGGTAGTAGAATTGAATTGAGACATTGCTGGCCCTTGAATGAAGGTACGTGTAATCTCAAAATCATTTATTCCATTTCTATCAAGATCTATTCGATATGGATTTTCATTGTAGGACAGTTTCTTATCAGGTTCTATATTGGTATAAATTACATTACCATCGGCCTGACCCGCAAAAAAAGATTGCTGTTGTGCAACTCCTTTTATTGATAAAAAAGAGATAACAAATATGATCAATAATAATTTGTAGCTCATTTTAGTTTCATTTATTTTGCATAAAGATATTAAATTTAATTTAAAAGTTGTCTTGGATAATCTTTATCATTTTTATCATTTATCAAAACTTTTGAACCCAACATACAAATTTTTATTACAGGCTAAATATTTCACCATTATTCATCAGTATATTTTCTCTCGTAGTTTAGCCACTAGATAAATAATTTCATTTCACTAAGTAACTTATTTACAGCAATTATTATTAAGGGTTATATCAATATGTGGAATATTTTACCTCCCAAATTAGCAAATATGCCTATTTATTCCCCGATGACATTTTGATGGTAAAATCCAATGAAAGGTTATATTTGACGCAAACTGTTCGTAGGGATTAATCACAACTCTATGCCACAGACATAAAATACAAACCAATCTGGCAAACAATTTTGCCATTTTAGGGTTTTTAAACCGGGTCTGATGACTTTTGGTTAAAAAGTAATACTTATGGATAACTAAATAAGAAAATGAAGAAAATCACAAAGATCCTGATTGCCAATCGAGGCGAAATTGCCATACGAATTATGCGTACTTGTCGCGAAATGGGAATTTCAACCGTTGCAGTTTTTTCTGATGCCGACCGCACTTCAATGCACGTCCGCTACGCTGACGAAGCCTATAATATAGGACCTGCGGCATCCACATTAAGTTACCTCAAATCGGATAGAATAATTGAAGTCGCCAAAAACTGCCAGGCAGATGCCATCCATCCCGGATACGGATTTTTATCCGAAAATGCAGCGTTTGCCAGACAATGTGCAGAGAATGGGATCATTTTTATAGGTCCTTCCCCAGAAGTGATTGATCAGATGGGTGATAAAATAAAGGCCCGTTTAACCATGATTGCAGCCGGGGTTCCCGTTGTTCCCGGGACAACCGAGAGCATCAAAACCGAAAAAGAGGCCCTTGAAACCATTCGCCAAATTGGACTTCCTGTCATGGTAAAAGCCTCTGCAGGTGGTGGTGGAAAAGGAATGAGGCTGATTACAGATGAAAAAGACATCACTTCATCGGTCCGATCGGCCCGCTCAGAAGCCCTCTCCTCCTTTGGCAATGATTCTGTGTACATTGAAAAATACATTTCATCGCCTCATCACATCGAATTTCAAATATTGGGCGATCAGCATGGCAATGTGGTTCACCTGTTTGAACGTGAATGTTCTGTTCAGCGCCGGCATCAAAAAATGCTGGAAGAAACCCCTTCTCCCCTGATGACCCCTGAATTGCGCCTGAAAATGGGTAGCTATGCGGTTGAAGCGGCCAAGGCTGTCAAATATGCAGGGGCTGGAACCATCGAATTTTTGGTCGACAATGACCTGAATTTTTACTTCCTCGAAATGAATACAAGGCTTCAGGTTGAACATCCCATCACCGAACGTGTGACCGGAATCGACCTTGTCAAACAACAGATACTGGTGGCTGAAGGTCATCCGCTTTCATTCAAACAAAACGAACTTCGACAAACGGGCCATGCCATTGAATGTCGTATTTATGCCGAAGACTCCGATAACAATTTCATGCCAAATCCTGGTAAGATTTACAACATTACCGAACCACTGGGATTGGGAGTCCGAACTGATGGATATGTGTATGAAGGCTATGAAATACCGATTCATTACGATTCAATGATTTCAAAACTCATCGTTTGGGCTGAAAACCGAACTGAAGCCATCGATCGAATGAAAAGAGCACTTTACGAATACAAGATTACGGGCGTTAAAACCTCTATCAAGTTTTTGGAAAGGATCATGGATACCCCTGATTTCAGGAGTGGAAATTATGACACCAATTTTATTGAAAAAAATAAAGACATCCTCCATTCAGGTATAAAATGTTCGGAAGACTGTGAAGATATGGTCATTATTGCAACTTACATCGAATACCTCGACCGCTTGAATATCGCCCAGACTACCAAGGAAATGTACACGGCCAAGAACCGTTGGAAAAAGTATACCTATCAAAAGAATTTTGAACGCTTGTAATTCCCCCCTATATGTCAATTGAAATAAAGTTAGATCAGCGAATCGCATCAGTAGAAATATTAAAGCAGTTTGAAAACTTGCTCGAAATCAGGGTGGATGATAAAATCTATCAAGTTGACTTGATGCACAACGATGAGGGAATTTTTTCTATTCTGGCAAACGGACGGTCCTATAACATTGAACTGGTGCCGCAGTCCAAACCCAAAAATTTTACGGCCTATACCTTATATGACTCCTACGATCTGGAAGTGATCGACGCGGAAGCCAGGTACTTGCGCAACCGGGTAGGTAGCACACAATTATTGTCCCAGAATTCGATCATGTCGCCTATGCCGGGCAAAGTGGTTAAAATCCCATTTTCAGTGGGCGATGTCGTAAAAAAGGGAGATACGATCATTACCATTTCAGCCATGAAAATGGAAAGCGAATATAAATCGCCCATGGATGGAATCATTGCCATCATTCATGTAATAGAAGGTGCTACCGTTGAAGCCAACCAGGTATTAATAGAAATTGAATAAATTATACGAAATGAATTTAAAAGCCAAATTTGAACAATTTGAGTTACTGAATCAGGAAGCCGAATCCGGTGGTGGAGCTGATCGTGTCGCCAAACAACATGCCTCAGGCAAAAGAACAGCCCGTGAACGTCTTGCCCTTTTGCTCGATCCTGGAACTTTTAATGAAATCGATAAAATGGTCACTCACCGGGCCACCGACTTTGGAATCGATAAACAAAAAATCCCTGGCGATGGGGTGGTTTCAGGATATGGCAAAATAAATGGGAGATTGGTCTATGTTTTTGCCCAGGACTTTACGGTTTTCGGAGGTACTTTAAGTCGCTCAAATGCGGATAAAATTCTAAAAATACAAGACCTGGCCATCAAGATGGGGGCTCCCGTCATCGGGCTCAATGACTCGGGAGGTGCCCGTATCCAGGAAGGCGTTGAAAGTCTTGCCGGATATGCCGATATCTTCCACAACAATGTCATCTCATCGGGAGTCATCCCACAGATCAGTGCCATCATGGGCGCCTGTGCCGGTGGCGCAGTCTATTCACCTGCCCTGACCGACTTTATCTTTATGGTTGAGAAAACCAGTCACATGTTTGTAACCGGTCCTGAAGTGATTAAAACGGTCACCCACGAGGATGTCACCAAAGAAGAACTCGGTGGCGCTGTCACCCACTCCTCCAAGAGCGGGGTAGCCCATTTCACGGGAAGCGACGAAGAGCAAACCCTGATGATGATCCGTGAACTAATGAGCTTTATTCCATCCAACAATATGGAAGAACCGCCTCAAAAAATCTGTACCGATCCTGAAAACAGGACCGACCTTTCCTTGAACCAGGTAGTGCCGGTGGATCCCAATAAACCATACGATATCAAAGATATCATTCACAAGATAATCGACGATGAGCATTTCCTGGAAGTCCAGCCTCATTATGCAGCCAATATGGTGATTGGCTTTGCCCGTATGGGTGGAAAGCCCATTGGGATGGTGGCCAATCAGCCGGCTCACCTGGCAGGGGTACTCGACATCAATTCGTCGGTCAAAGCTGCCCGGTTTGTCCGCTTTTGCGATGCGTTTAATATTCCCTTGGTCACTTTGGTGGATGTACCTGGATTCTTACCCGGTACCAGCCAGGAATTCGGTGGGATCATCAAGCATGGCGCCAAATTGCTGTACGCTTTTGCCGAGGCAACGGTGCCGAAAATCACCCTCATTACCCGCAAAGCCTATGGTGGCGCTTATGATGTGATGTCGAGCAAGCACATTGGCGGTGATGTAAATTTCGCCTACCCTACCGCTGAAATTGCTGTGATGGGACCCGAAGGGGCTATCAACATTCTGTACCGCGGAAAACTGGATGAAGAACAAAGAGCTGCTGCCGTGGAGGATTACCGTGAGAAATTTGCAAATCCATACCGCGCCGCTGCACTGGGATACATTGATGAAATTATTTTGCCCCAGGATACCCGGTCAAAAATCATCCAGGCACTCAGTATGACCCAAAATAAACGGAAATCAAATTTACCACGTAAACACGGCAACATTCCTTTATAGAAAATCAATGGAACAATCCTCCTTCTAAATCCGTATACATCAACGAAAACAAGTAGGAAGGAGGTAAGCTATGGAGAAGCTAAACCTTAAAAGGTATCAGTACTTATTTGGAATAGTTGTATTACTGACCGGGATTCTGTTATTTGTATTGTTTTCAGATTCCTTACGCTATCTCGGAGTTGCTTTTATTGCCATGGCATATATGTATTTTGTCTTCATTGTCTATTCAAAATTCACAGGACCTGACGACGATCATTTCAGAAGCCGGTTACGTGATGACATTTGGAAGTACCAGTTTCGTAAATAAACAACAAAGCCAGTTCACGCTGGCTTTGTTGTTTGTACCAATTTACACACAAAGAAATAAACCCTTTCCTCTACCCTATTTTACTAACAAAGGAACAACAGCCGGCAGCCTTTGCCTATGTACCAAATTCATACATTCTTTCTACCAATTCCATACCAGGCTGGTACCCGACTCGGTGCTTCTGTAAGGTAACTGTAATGTAACTGTATAGTATCTGTAATGTACAATACATATACTATACAGTTACATTACAGTTACCTTACAGAAGCACCGAGTCGGGTATGACCTTGGACTTAGACTGGCAGGGAATTGGTAATAATCTGGCCCAAAGAAAAAGGCTGGCAGAAACTGATCTGACAGGGGTCAAAAATAGGGAAAGCTGCCAGGAAATTAATTCGTACGGCCTGTAAATGAAGGCATTAAAAATTTCGCAGCATTCACCTGAACCCTATATAAGAATCGGGAATCTACTAACTCGGAATATTGAAAAACTGATGGATTAAAGGAAGCTTAACTGTTTCAAAAAAAGCTGATAAAGAGTAAAATATTCAGAAAGGTAACAATACTGCCCACCAACAGCATGATCACTGTGGTAGACTTCTCGTTGACATACTTTCCCATGACTTTTTTGGAAGAGGTGAGATAAATCTGCAGGAAAATGGTGAATGGAAGCTGGATGCTCAGGATCATCTGCGAAATGATGAGCGCTTTAAACGGATTGCCGATCATAAAAATCAAGAGCAGGGCAGTGATCAGCGACAAACCAATTCCAAGCCGGCTGTGATTGTCCTTAATGTCATAGGGCTCGTTAAACAAACCTGAGAATATACTACCCCCTGCCATGCCCGAGGTGGTTGAACTGGCAAGCCCGGCAAATAACAAAGCAATGGCAAATACGACATCGGCATGGTTGCTGAGCAGTGGCCCGAGCATCGTCTGGGCCTGCTGCAGCTCACCGACATGAACTCCCTGGGTGTAAAAAGTGGCAGCTGCCAGAATAATCATTGCGCTGTTGATGGCCC
>DASXUZ010000206.1:0-21280 GCA_036504555.1 Prolixibacteraceae bacterium
ATATCACCAAATACACCGAGCTGATGGAGCGCCATCATGCCTGGGACTATGAAGTGAAAGTCAAACAGATACTTACACAGTTAAAAATCAACGATTACGATCAACGGATTTCAGAACTCTCGGGCGGTCAACGGAAGCGTGTGGCACTGGCCAATGTGCTGATCAATGAGCCGGATTTGCTGATGCTCGATGAACCGACCAACCACCTTGATCTTGAAATGATTGAATGGTTGGAAAACTACCTGGAGAAGACGAAAATCACCTTGTTCATGGTGACCCACGACCGTTATTTTCTGGATCGTGTATGCAATGAAATCCTGGAAATGGAAGGTAATACGATTTACCGCTACCGGGGTAATTATTCTTATTTCCTGGAAAAGCGACAGGACCGGATGGATTCGACAGCGGCCGTGATTGAGAAGGCCAAGAATCTGTTGCGTACCGAGCTCGAATGGTCACGTCGGATGCCACAGGCCCGGGGTCACAAATCGAAATACCGCATGGACCGCGTGGATGACCTGAAAGTAAAGGCTTCACAGAACATGAATGAAAACAACATCGAGCTGAGTATGAATTCGTCAAGGATCGGGAATAAAATCCTTGATCTTTACCATATCAATAAATCATACGATTCACTATGCCTGATCAAGGATTTCTCCTATAAATTTCAACGCTTTGAAAAGGTTGGGATCGTGGGAAAGAATGGAACGGGAAAATCGACCTTCCTGAATATCGTCACAGGCGGTGTCCAGGCGGACAGTGGTACGGTTGAAATCGGGCAGACCATCCGTTTTGGTTACTACCAGCAAACGGGCATTGAATTTGATCCCGGAGATAAAGTGATTGATGTAGTTCAGAAAATTGCTGAAGTCATCAACTTTGAAGATGGAAGGAAATTGACAGCCTCCCAGTTACTGACAACCTTTTTGTTTCCCCCTGACACCCAATACTCGTTTGTAGAAAGGCTTTCGGGAGGTGAAAAGCGACGCCTGTATCTTTGCACCATCTTGATGACCAATCCCAATTTCCTGATCCTGGATGAGCCTACCAATGACCTGGATATTATGACCCTGGCGGTATTGGAAGAATACCTGCGTGTGTTTCAGGGATGTGTCATCATTGTGTCGCATGACCGCTATTTTATGGACAAGATCGTCGATCACCTGTTTGTATTTGATGGAGCAGGTACGATCAGAGATTTTCCTGGAAGCTATACCATTTGGCGCAACAAGCAATTGGATGACGAGGAACTGGAAAAGAAAAAACTAAAAAAACCAGAGCTGAAAGAGTCTCCTAAACCGGTCAAAGTGAAAGAGAGAAAGCTTAATTTCAATGAGAAAAAGGAATTGGAGCAACTCGAAAAAGATATTGAAGCGCTTGAAAATGAAAAGACACAGATCAATGATGATCTGAATTCGGGCACATTAACCAGCACTGAATTGCAGGAAAAATCGATGCGATTTAATGTGATTTCAAGCATTTTGGAAGAAAAAGAAATGCGTTGGCTCGAATTGAGCGAAATATAATAGTTTAAAGTTTAAAGTTACTTGCAGATTGGGTTACAACCTGCATCCTGAAACTTTGAACTTTGAACTTTAAACTTTATACTGTGAACTTTAAACTTTATACTTTGAACTTTAAACTTTATACTGTTTTATGAAAACATTTGGACTCATTGGACATCGGCTGGGATATTCATTTTCCAGGAACTTCTTTACTGAGAAATTCAAGCAAGAGAACCTGGCTGAGCATGAATATGTGAATTTTGAACTGGACAGTATAGACGAGTTTCCCGGAATATTTGATCAGGGCAGAGATATCAGTGGGTTGAATTGTACCATTCCCTATAAGCAGCAAATTATGCAGTTTTTGGATGAGATTGACCCTGAAGCCGCACAAATAGGGGCCGTAAATACGGTTAAAATAACTTATAACAATGGCCATCGGTTTTTGAAAGGATTTAATACCGATATTTATGGTTTTGAACATTCGCTGCGTCCAATGTTGGAGGCCAAACATAGCAAGGCCTTGATTCTTGGAACGGGTGGGGCTTCGAAAGCCATCAAGCACATTCTAAATAAATTAAAGATTGAATTTGTTTCGGCTACCATTGAGGAACAATGCTTCGAGCATGAAATCCGCTATCACCAGATCGATGAGCAATTGCTGAAGGAACACCTGATCGTGATTCATGCAACGCCACTGGGCACTTTTCCCAAGATCGATGATTGTCCTGACATTCCTTATCAGTACATAACAGCTGACCATGTTTGCTTTGACCTGGTATACAATCCAGAAGAAACCTTGTTTCTGAAAAGAGCAAAAGCCCAGGGAGCCAAAACAAAAAATGGGCTGGAAATGTTGCACCTCCAGGCCCTCAAGGCATGGGAGATATGGAATAGCTAAGGAAGTTGAAAGTTTAAAGTTCAAAGTTTAAAGTTGAGTCTGCATAGAAAAGTGAATTTGATACAAAGATTCTAATGTCGTGGAACAGGTAATAGGGCGCTTCCTGATTACGCAAACTCTCATTCATAGCGTCATGCCGAACTTGTTTCGGCATCCCCTCGAACACCTTCAATTCCCCTTTTTGAAGGAGGTCTGGCGTGTTCGAGGAGATCCCGAAACAAGTTCGGGATGACGCCCTGATCGAGATTCCTAAAGATTGGATCATCACATGAAGAGTAACTTGACAATAGTTTAACAAAGATAAAATGACAGATATTCATCTCTTTACTTTGTGTACCTTTGAGACTTAGTGGTAATCTTTTTTGATTTTCAGAGTGGTAAATTGTAAATGGTCAAATTGTAAATAGATTGATATGGCTTCAGAAAAAATAGTAATTGGGTTTTTAGGAGCAGGTGGAATTGCACAGGCTCATGCTTTTGCACTTAATTCACTGAGGTATTTTTATGCTGAAGTTCCTGAAATTGAATTCTATGCAGTTTGTTCAGCCCGAAAGGAAAGTCGCGATGCATTTGCCCGGAAGTTTGGTTTTAAAAAATCATTGTCCATCGATGAATTTAAAGCAGATTCGACGATCAATACGGTGTTGATTCTGGGGCCCAATCATGTTCATTTTGAACACCTTCAAATGGCCTTGAATATGCCATCTGTCAGGCGTATATACCTAGAGAAGCCTGTTTGTTCCACCCAGGAAGAAGAGCGTCAAATGGCCACCATGGTGAGCAAAACGGATAAGCAGATCCAGGTTGGATTCCAGTATTTGCAAACAGCATCCGTACGCGAAGCATTGTCATTTTGGCATTCAGGTAAACTGGGCAAGCCCATTCATTTCGATCTAAAATATTACCACGGCGATTATTTACAGAAATCATACCGCGACAAGCGTGTGACGCGACTGACCCCTGCTCCTGATGGAGGGGCCATGGCAGACCTGGGATCGCACGGCATTAGTTTGCTGATGGCATTTCTGGGGGAAGACCTTCAGATAACAAGTGCTTTTCAGGCGGGCCGCATGGCTGATGTACCTTTGGATTCTGACTTGTTCAGTTCCTTGTCATTGGTTGATCCCGAAACGTTTGCGGCCGGAAGTTTGTCTGCCAGTCGCATCAGTTCAGGGACCGGCGACCTGGTATCGCTGGAAATATATGCTGAAAAGGGGATGTTACGGTATTCGTCCCATTCGGTTGATTACTTTGAGTATTACCTGGAAGAAACCGGTCAATGGACCAGGCAGGTAGTAGGGAGCAATTATGCACCCATCAGCAGTTTTCCCTCGGGCCATGTTCCACCGGGTTGGCTGAGGTCAATGATCCATGCGCATTATATTTTTGTCACAAATAACGATCAGCGGGCATTTGTGCCTGATCTTCAACATGGTTTGGCAGTTCAGAGAATAGTAAGAGAAACAGCTGGTTTCCTAAAAGGGTACCGGAGTTTAATTCAGTTGAATCAGATGAAAAATAAACACATAGAAACATAGGACACATAGATTTTTAAACTATGTGTCCTATGTTTCTATGTGTTTGAAATTATAAAGCAAATGGAAAGAAGTAGCGGGATTTTGTTGCATATCAGTTCGCTTCCGGGCCAGGAAGGGATTGGGAGTATGGGGAAAGATGCATTTCAGTTTGTTGATTTTCTGGCCAAAACAAATCAGAAGATCTGGCAGATATTGCCCTTGGGTCCGGTGGGATATGGCAATTCGCCTTATCAGAGTTATTCAGCCTTTGCCGGGAATCCAGTGTTCATTGATATTCAGCAATTGGTAGCCGATCGTCTGATTCCTAAAAGCTTGGTGACAGAGCAACACTTCAAAACCAAAAAAGTAGAATTCGAAAGGGTAGAGGAGTGGAAGACGGGCCTGTTTTGGAAAGCGCTGGAGGGATTTAAAAAGAATTTCCACCGGTACAAGGAGGAGTATGATACATTTATGAATCACAACTCCTGGTGGCTCGATGATTATGCGCTGTTTCGTTCCTTGAAGACCAAAAATGGTGAAACGGTCTGGAACACCTGGGAGAAAGAATTGGTCATCCGCGATCAACAGGCTCTCCAGGGAGCCTATCAGGAATTACATGCTGAAATTGATTTTCACCGCTTTGTGCAATTTATATTTTTCAGGCAGTGGTATAAATTGAAGGCGTATGCCAATTCGAAGGGGGTACGTATTTTTGGGGATGTTCCCTTGTATGTTTCCCTGGATAGCGCTGATGTATGGGCCAATCAGGATGTTTTTCAGCTAGACGATGATTCAAAACCGATCCTTGTAGGAGGAGTGCCACCTGATTATTTCAGTGAAACAGGTCAGTTGTGGGGCAACCCGGTGTTCAACTGGGAAAGAATGAAAGAACGCGATTTTGACTGGTGGATGGCCAGGATTCATTTTAACCTCCGGATGTTTGATCAGGTCAGGGTGGACCATTTTAGGGGATTGGAATCATACTGGGCTGTAGCGGCTGAAGAAACAACGGCCATCGTAGGGGAGTGGCTCCCATCAAAAGGACATGAATTATTTGTAAAGCTAAAAGAACAGTTCGGTAACCTGAACATTATAGCCGAAGATTTGGGTGTGATAACTCCTGAAGTGGAAAAGCTAAGGGATGATTTTGGATTGCCAGGCATGAAGATTTTGCAGTTTGCCTTTGGATCAAATGCTGATAATGTTAACTTACCGCACAATTACAATTCGAATTTTGTGGTTTACACCGGTACCCACGACAATGATACCACCCTGGGTTGGTTTAATTCGATCGAAAAGGCGGAGCGAAAAATGCTTCGGCGGTATGTGCGGGGAAATGGAAAAGAACTGGTTCGCCAGATGATTGAATATGTATGGGCATCGGCTGCCATGATGGCCATCATTCCCATGCAGGATGTTCTGGGGCTTGATACAGATGCCCGGATGAATACACCTGGGACTGCCTCAGGAAACTGGGATTGGCGCTTCTGCTGGCCTCAGATTCGCTCAAACCATCCAATTTTCATCAAAGAAATAACGAAAAAATACAACCGATAGTTGTTATTGTAGCAATTTAAATTTAAATGGAGTACGGAGAAAGCGGAGAAAGTGGAGAACTGTGAAGTTTGTAATTTTTTAAATTGAATCGATCTCTCCCAACTGCAAAGCAACAGATTCCGAAGTTATTGAAGTTATTGAAGATATTGCAGGTTTAATAATATTGCAATAACTTCAATAACTTCAATATCTTCAGAACAGTGATAGCTGTGAAGGTGAACACGATCGATGTAATCAATCGATGGATGTGATTGATTGGATCGAACTTACGTTATTGCATTTAGTTTTTTGTTGGATCTTTCTGCTTTTTGTGCTCGTTGCTGAATATCTTTTGCAGGAAGGTTTTTTTTCTTGGCAGGTCTTTGATAATACTTGATTTTATTCCTGAGACGATCGACTTGATGCAATAATAAAAAATAAATTTCGTGGAGTCTCTTTCATAATCAATGATTCCTACCCGCGCTTTCTCCCCAGGTATTGGGTTTGAATCCCAGGTTTTTTTATTGACAATCAATGAAACGATGCGTTCTTTCAAGGCCTTGGTTTCATCGGTTCGTTTATTTTTAATGTCGACATCCAGGTCATGGTATAACATGATCATCTTTCCGGTGGACTTTTGATCATTGGCAGAAAAGTCGAAATTTATTTGATCTATTTTTGCTGAATTGGCATACACAAAAGCATTTTTCTCAAGTATTGGATTCAATTCCCTGACAGCTATTTCAGCCAGTGACCCCTTCACTAAAAATGTATTCAAATGATCGAATAACTTTGCTTTCATTGAAATGGTCATTTTGCTCTTTCCCATTAATAAGGCCTCCAGCCTCATTTCCATGGTCGAATCCTTCGTTTTATAAATGGAATCATTGGTTACATTGTAAATATTGACCTTCAATTCATTCATGCTGATCTTTCCCGGTTCGTTTGCTTTTTCGGCATGTTCGGTATAAGTGATGCTTCCACCATTCAAGCCAATGGAATCGATGTGAAGAAGACCGGGGAAATTATAAACTAACTCCTGTAAAGCTGGCTTTTTTAGGGGACTATCCTTTTTTCGTTTGTCCCGGAATACATTGAGATCCATACTCCCGATAGCAATGTATGAGCTGATGAAATTTCCAGTATTGAAATAATCAACTGCAGAAAAACGGTTTAGGATAATATGTTTAAAATCGGCTTCCAGACGGTTATTTTCATACAAAAATCTTTTCGTAAAATCATAATCCATATAATTTGGCGCGATCAAAAGGCTATCAATTGATAGGTTCTTTAATGTATCAGAATAAACAATGCCGCTTGCCTGATAGGTATACATACTGTCAGGGGAGACTGAGCGAATTTGTTGCACTTTGAAATCAAAATGATTGAGAATGCACAGGGTATCAAGCTTTTCGATTTCCAGGTCCATTATATTTAAAACACCCTCCTTCACAGAAAGAGTCTGATCTGAAGAAGGATCTTTCAGTGAAAGGTCGATTTTGTCAAATATCAGATTGCCAATCTGGAGATTTAAGGTCGATAAGATAGGCCGCTTTTCCTTATCCCGAGGGGGAATATTCCCTTCAAGAATAGAATTTGAAACAATGACTTCATCGATTTGATAATTGCTTTGAAATAGGGCTTTTATCAGACTGATTCCTTTCAATTCAACTGATGCTATTTCCCCATTTAGATTCCATGCACCTGGTTGTTCTGTTTTTGAAGCGATTGTAATCTTGTTAAGTTCCAGGTTAGATGAAATCAGTGACCAATTGACCTTCTCAATTTCAAAGGTATAGTCGGGGTATTTTTCATTCAAGCCTGCTGTAATTCTTTTGTCCAGCAAAGGTCCAATTAGGAATAAAGCGGTTATCACAATCATCGTACCCACCATCAGAATGATAGTAGGTAGAATCCATTTTCTGTTCATCGGGAAACATTTCAGGTGGTTTTATTTAACAGATTTTTAAGCGATTCAATGTATTCTTTTAGAATTTTAAGGGTGATCTCCGGATCGCTTTCATTGGGAATGGTAATGGGCATTTCTTCTAAATATTTTACCAATTCAGGGCGCCTTTCCCTGATTTTCATGGTTAAGGACAAAATTTTAGCATTCAGTTCTTTCTCTGTTTTCATGTGGTTGGATGTTAAATTTCTACAGTTATTGCATTTTTACCAACTCCCAGGTTGGCCAGTTGTTTGAGCACTGCATCCATCATCGGGGGTGGACCGCAGACATAAAACTGTTGGTTAAAGTCGGATATGATTGATTTCAAAAATTCTTCATTGATCATTCCATGATGATAACCTTCAACTTCTTCATCGGATAGAATATTGATAAAGGCATCGCCCAAAATGGCTTTAAACTCGTTTTCAAGGATGATGTCAGCTTTGGTTTTATTGGCGAACACCAGCATGTTGTGGCCGATTTTATGATTGGCCAGAAGATACCTGAAGATGGAAATAAAAGGGGTGACCCCAGCACCACCGGCAATGAAGACACCTTCATTTTGATAATGGATAGCACCCCACACATCGTGCACGATTAATTCATCGCCCCTTTTCAAGTTTAAAAGTTCATTGGTGACACCTTTGTGCGCAGGATATGTTTTGATGGTAAATTCCAAATAATCATTCTCTGGCAAACAGGTAAAGGTGAAAGGTCTTTTTTCATCGAGCCAGCCAATTTTGTTGATGGTCACCTCAGTGGCCTGTCCTGGGGTGAAATGATAGCCCAGCGGTTTTTCAGTTACAATTCTTCTCACATCATGAGTGACCTCATCGATTGATTTAATTTGAACGAAGTGAGTTTCCATGGGTCTGTTTTGTTAAATTAAATTCGCATGTAAAGTGAATGTATTCATGGCTTATAAGTGTTGCATAATTCTGAAGATAAATTACACGAATCACACATTTTGAACGTCCAAAGTTATAAAGTGGCAAAGTAACAAAGTAACAAAGAGACAAAGAGACAAATTGGGGTGAATAGCTTAGGAACTTTGTTACTCTGTCACTTAGGAACTTTGTTACTTTGTCACTCAGTTCCTCTGATTCCTATTCGTACTTTTTAAAAATTTGATCAATTTTGTCAGCCAAATCATAATCCATTTGGGTGATACCTTTTTCCGAATGGGTTGACAAAGCAATGCTTAGCTTATTGTAACTATTGGTCCAATCGGGATGATGGTCCATTTTCTCTACTTCCAGGGCGATGGCGGTCATAAAAGAAAAAGCATCTACAAAGTTTTTAAACTTAAAATCCCTATGAATGGCAGTTTCCTTCAAGGACCAGTTTTTTAAATGATTTGCCAGATAAGTGGCAACTTCATCGTTTGAAAATACATTCATAAATAAAGTTTTTAATTGTTCTTGTTTTTTAGTATATTCGATAAATTAATTGAAAAACAAGTTGATAACTTAATTTGTTTACAATGAACAATTTAAATAGTTATGGGTTAGCGTTTGTAGGTTCCTTTCAAAAATAGCAAAAGCCAGAATGATCAGAACTCCCCGATTAATTGCTATTTATGAACTATGAAGTGAATATTTATTTGACACTTTAATAAATTAATTATGAAAGGCAATGAAAGGTTATTGGCAGTATTGAACTCCCTTTTGGCTGATGAACTGACAGCCATCAATCAATACATGGTACATTCAGAGATGTGCGAAAACTGGGGGTATGGTAAGCTTCATTCAGCCATTCGCAAACAAGCGATGGATGAGATGTTTCATGCGGAATGGTTAATAGAGCGGATCATCTTTTTTGAAGGAATTCCAACGGTGTCCAAGTTAAATCAGATGCATATCGGCAAGTCAGTACTTGATATGGTCAACAATGATGCGGTCGATGAGGTCGGTGCAGTGAGGGCTTATAACGAAGCGATCAGCCTGGCCAGGGAAGTTGAAGACCAGGCGACGGTTGATTTACTTTCCAAAATCCTTCAGATGGAAGAAGGTCATGTCGATTGGGCCGAAAAGCAACAAGCTCAGATTGCACAGGTAGGTCTCGAAAACTATTTGTTATCTCAGATCGAAAATACGTCTACTTAATCCTCCAAATAGTCTGGCCTATGAGATTTTTCACAAGACTGGCAACCTGGTTTGATCCAGGTACCGTAAAGCATTTGCGTTTACCGTTTTCCTTTTTTCTCCTGCCAGTATTCTTGTTTGCGCTCAGTCAATCCGGCCAAATAAGTTGGGTGAATACTTTGTTGGCTTTTCTGATTCTACATGGGCTGGTTTTTCCATCCAGCAATGGCTACAATAGCTACCAGGACCGGGATGAAGGTAGCATTGGCGGATTAAAATATCCCCCGAAAGTGACTTTAAACTTGTACAAAGTCAGTTTGCTTTTTGATAGCATCGCCATTTTAGCTGGATTGTTTATTTCGGTCTATTTTTCCCTGATGGTTTTGCTATTTATTATCATGTCGAGGGCATACAGCTACCGGCCAATCAGGCTAAAAAAGTACCCGGTAATTGGTTTCCTAACCGTATTCGTGTTTCAGGGGGGCTTTGTATATTTAATGTCAGCAACAGCAATTCGCGGCATCGATTGGGCCGATTTGTTTTCTGAAAAATCAATCCTCTGCATGAGTATCTCCAGTTTGTTTATTGGAAGTATTTATCCCTTGACTCAAATTTACCAGCACCAGGCTGACAAAAAAGATGGTGTAGTTTCATTGAGTTACAAATTGGGGTATACGGGTACTTTCGTATTTTCCGGTTTGCTTTTTTCAATGGCTATCCTCTTGCTCTTTTACTATTTCAACCTGAAGCATCAAATGGTTCCCCTGATCCTGTTCTTATTGATGATGCTTCCAGTGGTTTACAGGCTTTCAAGCTGGTTTGCAAAAGTTCGGAAAGATACCAACCATGCTGATTTTGACAATACCATGGCCATGAACATGCTCACATCTTCCATCATGAATCTTTATTTTTTACTATTAATAATCAATCGTTATGGAAACTGGTTCTAAGGCAAGCCGTATTATCTCGATTGGAACAGCTGTTCCCGAATATTTGACCCAACAGGATACCATTCTCAATTTCATGCACAAGGAATACCGGGATGCGGCTGCTTCCCGAAAGTTGAATGTATTGTTCCATCATAGTGCCATCCATTCCAGGCATTCAGCAATTCCCGATTTTTCGGATACGGAGGAGCGTCTGCTTTTTCCCCTTACCCACGAATTGCCCCTGGTGTCGGAACGGATCGATACTTATAAGCAACTATCTATACCGCTTGCAGTAATGGCGGTGGAAAATGCCTTTAATAACATTCAAAGCTCGGTCGCTGAATTTGGAATCACTCACCTGATAACCGTCACTTGTACTGGAATCTATGCTCCTGGACTTGATATAGAATTAATGGAGGAATTAAATCTGCCTGCCGATATTTTTCGCACCTCCCTTAACTTCCTGGGTTGCAATGCCGCTTTCCCAGCATTGAAAATTGCCGATAGTATCGTGAAATCGCATACCGATGCCCGTGTGCTGATCGTGAGTTTAGAGCTCTGTACCTTGCATTTCCAACCTAAAAGCAACAGTGATAATTTATTGTCCAATACTATTTTCGGTGATGGGGCCGCGGCCGTGATCATGGTTTCTGAATCCATGGCAATTGAGCACAACTTAAAAGGATTTTCACTCATTGGATTTTACCCGATCCTTCTTAAAAGAGGAAAGGAATTGATGGGCTGGAACATTACCTCTGTAAATTTTGAAATGATTTTAGCTGCAGGGGTACCTGAATTTTTGGGAGAAGAACTTGAACAAGTGATGGTAGCCGTTTCAGAAAAGCTGAATCTTGACATTGATAACATTCATCATTGGGCTGTCCATCCTGGAGGGAAAAAGATATTGGATACCGTTCAGCGTGGGTTGCATCTAACGAATGACGAATTGAGATATTCCTATGAAGTATTGAATCGTTATGGAAATATGTCTTCACCCACGATTTTATTTGTATTGAACGAGATATTTAAAAGCAATCCGGGTTCAGGCGAAACTATATTTGCAATGGGTTTCGGCCCAGGGATCAGTATTGAAACTGCCTCAATGATTTGTAATGGTTTCGTTTAAAGACCGTTCCAGCCAGTCGGAATTGATGGATGCCCCGGATATTCCATCTCAACTAATTCATAAGAACCTTGGGGAATTGGATATTCTGAACCGCTATCTTGGAGGTCATTCGATTTCAATGGAGGGACTAAAGCAGTTGATGGTAGATCGGGAAAAAGTTTATCACATTGTTGATTTGGGTTGTGGCAGTGGAGATGTATTGAAATATATTGCCAAATGGGCCCGATCAAATCAATACCTTGTAAAACTTACGGGGGTGGATAGAAATTCAGTGGCCATTGACTATTTGGTTAAAAACTGCTCAGAATTTCCTGAGATCAATGGAATAGTGAGCGATTACAAGGATTACCTGGAATCAGATCCAAAGATTGATATCGTTCATTGTTCACTTTTTTGCCACCACCTCAACAATCAGGAGTTGTTGGACTTGTTTCAGTATTTGAAATCCTATACCCGTGATGGATTTGTGCTGAATGATTTACAGCGAAGCCCCATCGCCTATTACAGTGTTTGGTTTTTAACAAGGTTACTGAATGGTACTGTTTTATCCAGGCACGATGGACCTGTTTCGGTCCTGCGCGCCTTTACCCGCAAGGAGTTGTATCGGTTACTTCATCAGGCTGATTTAAATGAATCTTCCATCCAATGGAGATGGGCTTTTAGATTCCTGGTAGTAGTAAAAACAGGACATTAAAATGGAAAGTGATATAAATGATAGTGTTGATGTCCTCATTGTTGGTGCAGGACCTGCAGGTCTGATGATGGCCTGTCAGCTTGCTTTGCACAATATCTCTTCCCGGATTATCGACAAGAAAGCTTCTCCTGCGATTCATTCCGGAGCCTTGATTGTTCATGCCCGCACACTGGAAATACTACACCAGATGGGTCTGGCTGAAAAAGCAATTCAATCAGGTATTGTTGCTCGTAAAATCAATCTTCAGTTTAATCAGAAGAAAAACTTCTCTTTGGATATTCATGATATTGGTAACAACTCGACACGTTTTCCATTTATGCTGATGCTTGAACAATGGCAGACTGAAAATATGCTGAGCCAATTTCTTAACGAGCGAGGGCTTTTGATTGAAAACAATAGCTCTCTCCTGAATTTTACTCAAGAAAATGGTCTGATTACATCCCAAATACTCAATTCCGATGGATCCATAGAGCTGATTAAATCCAGGTTTTTAATCGGTGCCGATGGCAGTAACAGCCTAGTCAGAAGCATACTGAATATTCCATTTCCTGGAAAATCGCAACAGTCCCGGCTTTTTATTACTGATTGTGAAGCCCGTTTGCTTTCACCCCCGGATGAAATATCCTTTTCCTTCGCCTCTGACTTTACTTCAGGGTTTTTCCCTCTGCCAGACAATCGCTGGCGGGTTGATGGACATATTCCAATTATTCAACACAAAGAAGTTGGCTTTGAAGATATCAGAATTTTCTTTGCCGATCAAATTCATCTGGGCATAGAACTGCACCATCCTCAATGGTTTTCCGTATTCAGGTCACATTCGCGCTGTGCAGATCTCTTCAGGAAAAAAAACTGCTTTTTGATTGGCGATGCAGCGCATGTTCATAGTCCGGTTGGTGCCCAAGGCATGAATACAGGCCTTCAGGATGCGCATAACCTGGCCTGGAAATTAGCCATGACGATTGCTGGAAAAGCATCAGACCAATTGTTGGATACCTACGAAACCGAACGCCGTCTCTTGGCATTAACCATTATCCGTACAACTGATCGGGCTTATTTATTGATGACCACCAAATCTTTTCTAATTAGACTTTTGCGTTTGAAGCTTGTACCATTGCTATTGCCGACACTTTTGTACTGGTTCAAGAAAAGAATAAAAATACGCAACCGTATTTTTAGTTCGATTTCCGGGATCAATATAAAATATAAACATAGTTTTCTATCAGATTCATCTTCAGGCAATTTTCCTGATTCGGCTCCAAAACCCGGCGAGCGTTTTCCATATTTAACCTATGCGATTGATGGTAAGCAGCTTACTGTGTACGATGGATTGGGTTCATCAACTTTTCATCTTTTCATCTTTGGAAATAAACTGCTTTCAGACTTTCAAGAAATGATTGATAATTACGGCGATGTTATTTCATACCTGTACATTGCCAAGGAACCGGGTACGCTAAATCTCTATCAGAAACTTGGCTTAAAAGAGGAAGGTTGCTATCTTGTTCGCCCTGATAATTACATCGCCTGGCGATCTCAGGAGTTGAATGCCACCAGTTTTGGTAACTACCTTCAAAAGTTCTTGCTATGAAATTCAGGGGCTTTGAATTTGAAGATCTATCTTGGTTTCCTGAAACAATCAGGGATAGCATGACTGATTATCTGCGGTTTTTATTCAATACCTTTCAACTTTACCAACCTGTTTTACCCATTTTAAAAGATGGGCTCGAAAAAACCAATACCCATCAGATTCTTGATTTGTGCTCGGGAAGTGGCGGCGCGATGGAAGATATATACGAAAATTTGAAAAGTACTTTTAATTCCGATATCACAATCACGCTATCCGATCTGTTCCCCAGCCTGTTGGTTTACCAGTATTTAGATCACCAAACTGATGGAAAAATTTCGTATATTGGTACGCCCGTTGATGCTTGTGATGTTCCTTACGAACTGAAAGGCTTTCGAACCTTGTTCTCAGGGTTTCATCATTTTGAACCACAAAAGGCTATTGCTGTTTTAAAAAATGCAGTAGATGCCAGGAAGGGAATTGGAATTTTTGATGGGGGCAACCGAAGTATATGGATGATAATACTCCTGATCATTGTTCATCCAATTCTGATATGCCTCTGTACCCCGTTTCTCAGACCTTTTAAAATTTCAAGGCTGGTTTATACATATCTGATTCCGATTATCCCTTTTTGCACGGTTTGGGATGGGATTTTTTCTATTTTAAGACTTTATCAACCCAGTGAAATGTTACAAATGGGGCAGGAAGCAAGCAAGAATGACTATACATGGATTTCAGGGAAAGTGAGCAATAAATTTGGAATGAGCATTGCATACCTGGTGGGTTATCCTGCAACTGAAAACAATTAAAACGGCAAACTATGGAATTCAGAATTGAACACGACACCATGGGAGATGTAAAAGTTCCCGCCGATAAATACTGGGGCGCTCAGACTGAACGTTCGAGGCAGAATTTCAAGATCGGTCCTGAAGCCAGTATGCCAAAGGAAATTATCCATGCTTTTGCATTTGTGAAAAAGGCGGCTGCTCACACCAACTTTGATTTGGGAATATTATCTGCCCAAAAGCGTGACCTGATTTCATCGGTATGTTCCGAGATTATGGAGGGCACACTCGACGATCAGTTCCCGTTGGTTATCTGGCAGACTGGCTCTGGAACTCAAAGTAACATGAATGTGAACGAGGTGATTGCCAATCGTGCCCAGGTATTGATTGGAGGAGGGTTAAATGATTCGTCCAAAGTGCTTCACCCCAACGATGATGTCAACAAGTCGCAATCATCGAATGACACTTTTCCTACGGCCATGCACATTGCGGCCTATCAACTGAGCTCAGAAGTTACGCTGCCTGCATTACAGGTCTTGAGAAATACGCTTTTTGAAAAATCTGAAGCTTTTAAGGACATCGTAAAAACAGGCCGTACGCACTTTATGGATGCAACACCACTTACCCTTGGACAGGAGTTTTCGGGATATGTGCAGCAAATTGATAATTCGATGCGAGCCATTCGCAATGCCTTAGAAATGGTTAGGGAACTGGCTCTTGGTGGTACTGCCGTTGGTACGGGCATGAATGCTCCAAAGGAATATGCCCAATTGGTGGCTGCAAAGATTGCCGAATTCACAGGCTTTCCCTTTGTGACAGCACCCAATAAATTTGAAGCCCTGGCAGCAAACGATGCCATGGTTGAATTGAGTGGAGCCTTCAAGCGAACGGCGGTATCGCTGATGAAAATTGCAAACGATATCAGGATGCTCAGTTCTGGTCCGCGTTGTGGAATTGGTGAAATTATAATTCCTGACAATGAACCCGGGTCGTCCATCATGCCAGGTAAAGTAAATCCTACCCAGGCAGAAGCTTTGACCATGGTTTGTGCCCAGGTGATGGGAAACGATGTAGCAGTTACAATTGGCGGAGCAACAGGTCACTTTGAATTGAATGTATTTAAACCCCTGATTGCAGCCAATGTGTTGCAGTCAGCCCGTCTGATGGGTGACGCCTGTAGATCGTTCAACGATCATTGTGCACAGGGAATTGAACCCAATGAGGAAGTGATAAAAAAGCATTTAGACAATTCACTGATGTTGGTGACAGCCCTCAATGCGCATATTGGATACGAAAATGCAGCCAGGATTGCCAAGAAAGCGCTTCATGAAAATAAGACTCTCCGGGAAGCGGCCACAGAACTTGGTTTGGTCACCAATGAACAATTCACCCAATGGGTTGACCCTGCCAAAATGATTGGATAAGCTAACTGCATTGCCGAAGCAATACGAAAATAACCACAAATATTACGATTGTACTTAAGCAGCCACCTCCTAATTTTGATGCCCCATACCCGGCGATGAGGCTTCGAAAGAAATTATTCATATGATTTATAAGATTAATTGTTTTGGTTTATTTAGCCTACTCTAAGATACAAAAATTTCAATTAGAAAGTGCATGGGTGGGTTAACTTCTGTGGAGTTAAATCCCAGTTAAGTTGGTTGAAAATAATGCATTGCGCAGTTTCCCTCAAGAATTTTTCCTTGTCTGTTTTACCAGTATTCAGGTTCATCTCTTTATTGGAATGAACTATACTTATCCGACACTTTCTGTTTATTTGCTCCTATGTATCAATGATCCATTCTTTTCTCCCTTTCCAGATTGATGCGGCATCTATGGCAGGTTATTGGCTTCTGTATAGTATCTGTAATCTATCTGTATAGTATCTGTATTGGTGATTACAGATACCTTACAGATACCATACAGAAACCATGCAGAAGCTAATAACCTGGCATTGATATCGTATCGATCAGGAAAGGAGAGAGGATAGTCCCAATGCTTTCAAGAATAAAAAAGATAAGCATATTTGAACCGGTGGGAAGTAAAACCAGGCTGGATGGTGAATGACTTAAATGTTTGATAAATATAGAGATAATGAATGTAAAAATGTATGGATCGGTGCAGCAAATCGCCTTGTCCTGTAATTTCTTTATGCTGAAATGGAATACCTATAAACAGGTGATGAAGGGTCTGAAAATTTATCGTCATACACTTTACAAGTTTGAATGAAATGGAAAATTACTCTAAATAAAAGGTTTCCCAACTGATTGATGTGATACCATTCAGTTGAGAAACCAAAGTCAAAAGAATTAAATAAACCAGGTTCGAAAACCTTCCATTGAGTAGCTTTTATCTGAAAAAAACTATCAGTTCATTTCATGGAGATGGGAACTTTCAGATTAAAATTTAGGCCATTGCTACCATTTGCATGCAGGCGTCAGCGCATTCGCGGCATGCATCGGCGCATTCGCGGCAATGTTCCATGCCCATTTTTGCGTGTTTTTCGCATTCTTCGGCACATGAATTACAGACTTCGGCACACACACGGCACATTTCCACACTGTATTCGCTGCCCAGACTCATTAATTCAGAGGCAGAACGGCAGACCACCGCACATTCAAGATCCAACTGGATGCAACGGTAAAGCATTTTAACATCTTGCTCCATTAAACACTCGGTGGCGCAATGGCTACAAGCAATTGCGCAGAAATCGCATGCCTGGATGGATTCCTTAAATTTTTGATTTGCCATAATTCGTATTTTAAATATTTTATAATTGAATTGATTGTGATCGTGTTAAGGTTGTAATACAACTTTTACACAGTTATCTTCTTTTTTGTTGAAAATACGGTAAGCCATTTCAGCTTCAGCAAGAGGAAGCCGATGTGAAATAATATCGTTCAGGGTAATCTTTCCATCAACAACAAGGCTCATGAGGTGATCGATATACCTCTGTACTGGAACTTGCCCTGCCTTTATGGTGATTCCCTTTTCGAAAATTTGGGCAAGCGGGAAGTTATCGTAATTCATCCCGTATACTCCTACAATGGTTACTATTCCGCCCCTTCTGACTGAATCAATACACATGCGCAAGGAATTAATCGTTCCCTTTTCAAACCTGATCACACTTGCAACCCGATCAAGAATTGATCGTTCAGCCTCCATCCCCACGGCATCTACAACGATATCAGCACCACGTCCGCCGGTCATTTCCCTGATTTGTTCAACCGCTGAAGAATGATGGGCATTGATAGTTTCGCTCTTACAGACCTCCCTGGCAGTTTTCAAACGGTACTCTTCAACATCAAGTCCAATAACCCTTGAAGCCCCTTTTAGCCAGGCCGTTTTTTGTGCCATCAAACCAACCGGACCACAGCCAAACACGGCCACACTTTCGCCCCCTTTCATCTGGGCCCAGTCAATGGCAGCATATCCTGTGGGAAAGATATCAGTTAAGAACAGCACCTTTTCATCTGGAAACTCTTTGGGGACGAGCCTGCAGTTTGTATCGGCATACAACACACGGGCATATTCGGCCTGTCCGCCAGAGTAACCACCATATAAATCAGTGTATCCGTATAAGCCTGCCCCTTTTTGTTTTAGCAAACCCCCTTCAGGTCCATAATTGTCGGGATTGGAATTCTCACAATGAGTTGGAAGTGAATGGGTACAAAACCAGCAGGACCCGCAGGATATGGGAAATGGAACAAGCACCCGGTCACCTTTCTTGAATTTCTTGACTAGGTCGCCTGTTTCAACAACCTCACCCATAAATTCATGACCGAGTATTTGATCTTTCATTTGAGGAAACATGCCATTGTAGATATGCAAGTCAGATCCGCAAATGGCAGTAGAAGTAACTTTTAATAGGAGGTCAGTGGGTTTTTCGATCACTGGATCTTTAACAGTTTCGACTTTCACATCCCCCAGTTTATGGAATACAAGTGCTTTCATAAAGATGAATTTTATAGGTTTAAAAACTCTTATTTTGAAATATCGATAGTCTACCTGAAAGAAACCCTGATGCTTCACCAGATCAGGATTGCTTTTGTAGTTAGTGCCAGCAGTCTATGTGTATAGACGTTGACAGTTGGTACAAAAGAAACTTCTGCGATTTTTGATACCGGTGTGTTTTTTTACCAAAGGAATATCACAACGCAAGCAGGTTTTCTTTGTATGGGCCAACCAATGTTTCTTTAATTCAAATTTTCTTTTCCATTCCAGGAATTCAAAACTGTAGATGCGGGGTTGTTCGATCAGCTCCTTTATTTTTTGTCCAGGCAACTTACCTATTTTGGATTCTGGATGAATATGTATGCGGTACAGGACTTCATTTTTAATAATGTTACCTACCCCCGAGAAAATATCCTGTTCTAACAATGCATCGCAAACAAGTTCATCGGGAACCATTTTCAATTTTGCTTTTGCTTTTTTGGGATCCCACGCATAATTCATAACATCGGAACTGAAATCGTAATGCGAGTTCACATCTCCTTCCAGGATCTTGATCGAACAAGAGTAAAAATTGATTTCCCCATTTTTGAAAGTTAGATTCAAACGAACGGGTTGTATTTTTTCTTCATTGATCCGATAGGTTCCAAACATCAGAAAATGAATTCGAACGGTAAAATCCTTCAGGCAAATAAGAAAATGCTTTCCCCAACTATTGAAAGAAATAATTGATGTGTTTATTAAACGGCTCTGCTCAATTTTGCTATTTCCTTTTACAGAAATTATTTCTTCACCAATAAATTGTTGAACTTCTTCTTTTAATAAAACCACTGAAGGACCTTCGGGCATTTTCCTGTGAATTAAGATTGAATCAATAAAAATGATCTGTAGGAAAACTACTTAATACTTTTACAAATCATGAATTGAGAATCAAATTACTTCAAACCATAGTAAAGTTATAGAATATTAGCTATTTAAGCTTTACACAAATTCTGAAATAAGTTACATGTAAATGGCTGGAAGTCTATTTTAAATTGAAAAAACTGGTCACTGGGAGTGAGTTTTCTCCAAATGGCTTAAATCGATCTTTACAAGGTTTTTAGTAGCTGGTGCAGTCAGGACTTCACCTGTAATAGAAAAGCGTGAGCCATGACAAGGACAATCCCAGCTTTTCTCCACGTTGTTCCATCCAATGATGCATTTTGCATGTGGACAGGTAGGATTTAAAGCATATAGTTTTCCAGCTTCATCTTTATAAATGGCCAGTGAAGTACCCTCATATTTGACTACTTTGGCTTCTCCTTTTGCCAATTCAACGGCATCTTCAATTTCCTTAATGTCCAGTCTTCGACCAATAAATACCCCTACCACATCGGTAGCTTCTTTGACGAAGTTTTCAAAACCTGCTATTAGTTTGACCCTGTTAGGATTGAATAAATCTTTGTATTCGCTGCTGCCATTGCAAATGAGTTGGGTAAGAATGATCGACGATGCAATTCCATAGGTAATGCCATTGCCGCCAAAGCCAGTAGCTACATATATATTTTCGGGATTGCCTGGTAAGTGCCCAATATATGGTAAACCGTCAACTGATTCAAAAAATTGGGAGGACCATTGGAATTCTACTTTTTCAATGTCATAGTATCTGCGGATATAGCTTTCCAGTTTGATGAAACTATATTGGGTATTTTCTGAATGGGCGGTCTTGTGGTCTTCGCCTCCAACAATTAAATACTTGTTGCCATCGATATCCTGAGTCCTGAAGTAATGATAAGGCGAATGTAGATCATAGATTAAAGCATTTGGATAATTTTCACCTTTGAGTTTTACTGCCATCACATAACTGCGATAAGGGGCACAACGAAAATGTAATATATTGATGCCCGGAGGAATGTGGGTTGCATAAACCACGCTAAGGGCGTTTATTTTTCCTTCTGAAGTGATGACGAATGTTTCATTGTTTGTATTGCCAATGTCTTTTACCCTGCAGTGTTGTATAATTTTGCCGCCTGCCTTTTCAAAAGCATTGGCAATTCCATAGAGATATTTAATGACGTGCATTTGAGCCTGGTCATTGACAACAGCAGCACTTTCGAATGGGACAGGAATGGGAATCGAGACTGAATATTGCATGTTAATACCCACGTCTTTGGCGCTATTGACAATCCGATCCAATTCAGTGCTTTGTTCCTTATCCTGCGAAAACAGGTAAGCCGACTTCCTGCTAAATCCACAATCGATTGAATACTGGTTCACATTTCTTTCTACAAGGTCAATAGCCTCTTTGGTAAGTTTCGCGACTTTCCGGGCGTTATCTTCTCCGAAATGGTTTTTTATCTCATAATAGGGAGTATCGAGGATCGTGTTTAAATGTGCTGTGGTACCTCCTGTTGTACCGAATCCTATTTCCTGGGCTTCTAACAATACACACGATTTTCCAGACTGCTGGAGTTGAAGGGCAGTACTTAAACCGGTAATTCCCCCACCCACGATGACAACATCTGCTTCAGCAGGTAAATCTTGAATGATCGCATTGTAAGATGGAGTTCCATGTTGCCAAAGGCTGATTGTATGTCCGTCTCGTTTCATTGGGAATTTATGAATGTATGTTTCTATTGATTCTATGCCTATTTAAAAGGAATGACTATTATTCAAATAAAAGTCAAAGGATACTCTATGAGTCAATTATTTCTAGATGAATAATACGATATCGTCAATTGTGCTTTTACCATACTTTTTCCTG
>DASXUZ010000207.1:0-11925 GCA_036504555.1 Prolixibacteraceae bacterium
GTATCGAGTCTAACAAGGTGATTATTCCCGATGAGGTGATTCAGCATATCATTGAAAAATATACGCGTGAATCAGGAGTCAGGGACCTGGATAAAAAGTTGGCCAAAATTTCACGGCGTATGGCCAAGAAAATCGCTTTCGGGGAAGATTATAACCAAACCCTGACCCAACAAGATATCCGGGAATACCTCGGAGTGACCGAGTATTCGAGAGAGATTTACCAGGGCAATGATTTTGCGGGAGTGGTGACAGGCCTGGCCTGGACTGCAGTCGGTGGCGAGATTCTCTATGTTGAAACCAGCCTGAGCAAAGGGAAAGGTTCATTGACATTGACCGGGAACCTGGGAGAGGTGATGAAGGAATCGGCCATGCTGGCCCATGAATACATCCGTAGTCATGCCGAGCAATTGGGCTTGAACCCTGAATTGTTTGACAAGTACAATGTGCATGTGCATGTTCCCGAAGGAGCCATTCCCAAAGACGGTCCTTCTGCTGGAATTACCATGGTCACTTCCATTACCTCGGCCTTTACTCAACGTAAAATAAAAGAAAACCTGGCGATGACGGGTGAGATTACCTTGCGCGGGAAAGTGCTTCCTGTTGGTGGGATTAAGGAAAAAATACTTGCTGCCAAACGGGCAGGAATAAAGGAGATTATTTTATCGGAGGCCAACCGGAAAGATCTGGAAGAAATAAAGGATGTTTACATCGATGGCTTAATATTTCACCATGTCAATACCATTCAGGAAGTGTTGGATATTGCATTGCTGAAAACAAAGGTTGATTCACCGATGAAAATTGAATAAAAACACTTGGAACCTGAGGTTGAAGTAAGCAATTGAGTGTAAAAAGTAACAAAGAGACAAAGAGACAAAGTAGCAAAATGGGGTAAATAGCTTAAGTGCTCTGTTACTTAGTTACTGTGTTACTTAGGAACTTTGATACTTTGTCACTTTGTGACCTTTCATTTGAAGAACATGTTTCTTATTTCGTACTCAGGTTTTTTAAGGGAATAGAAAAAAGAGAGCAGCAGCCCATATTGATTGGTTGCTGTTCTCTTTTTTATTTTGAAATCAAAGGGTAGAAAAGATATCGAGTTTCTTGAAGTTATTGATATTGCTTCTGCTGATAGGTTCCTCGTGAACGGTATTGTTAAATCTCAGGATGCAAATTGCTTTCTTTTTTTCAATTCGCACCAAATAGTTGAGATTGATATAGGTTCCCCGGTGGATTTGAAACATCAGGCTTGAATTGAGCAATTCGATCAGCCGGTTGATTCTTACAGACACTGTTTCAACAGATCCATCCGCCAGATTGATTTCAGTACCGTTAATCTTGGCTTTTAGATATACTATTTCTTTGATATCGATAAAAAGGAAGCCATGGGGTGTGGGTACTGAAATGGGAGGCAGGTTGGACTGTGATTGGATGAATTTATCCAATTTTTGTTCATGAATTTTTTTCTCTGCCTTGGCAATGTATTTTTTAATCACCTTTTGAAGGTCTTCCGGGCAGAAAGGTTTGGTCAAAAAGTCAAGCGGTTCAATGGTCAATGCTTTGTAGGCATATTGCTGATAAGCGGTAGTAAAGACAATTTCAGAATGAAAGTTTTTATTCTTCATCGATTCGGCCACCTGCAATCCTGTCATGTCAGGCATATCGATATCCAGAAACACAAGGTCTGGAAGTTTTTTATTCACAAGCGCTAAGCCCTGGGGGGCTTTTGTGCTTTTTCCGATAATCATCACTTCAGGGAATTGCCGGAGATACATCTCCAGCAAATAGATTGCTTCCGAATCATCGTCAATAATAATGGCGGTAATACCAACAGTATCCATAGTTTTTCTCCTAAATATATTTACCGAATTCTCTTAAGGTAACTCTTGAACCAATGATTTCACACTCTTCTCCGTTGGATGTCAAAATCAATGTGTTCGTTTTTAGATTAACTTTGCGAATATAATTCTTGTTTACAATGATCGAGCGGCTAATGCGGATAAAATTAAAAGGATTAAGAATTTCATCAATTTGAGAAAGGTACAAAAAGGTTAACTCCATAGTTTTGTTGGTGAAGTGAAGTTCTGTAAATGAGCCGTCCGCTTTGCAATACAGGATCTCATCAGGGGTGGTGATAATAAAACCCTTGATTGTGTTAAATCTAAGGATGGTGTCTTGCCCTTTTTTCTCAATTAGCTCATTGATTCGTGACAATGAATTTGATCTTTTTCTTAAATGTACTTTTTCAAGTAATCGCTTAACTTCAGTTTTTCTTACCGGTCTAAGTAAATAATCATATACTTCAAAGTGAATGGCTTCAGCAGCATAATCTTTGGATGCTGAAATAAATACAATGGTTGATTGTGGAAATTTTGATTGAATGAATTTGATGATTCCCGTTCCTGTTTTTCCTTTTACAGGATATTCCAGAAATACCATATCGGGATTCGTATCTATAATTTTCAACAATGCAAAATCTGTATCTTCAGCTACTTCTATTGACAACTCTAAGGGATTGGATTGAAGTATCTCAACAATCTTCTGTTGTTCAACTTTATCACTTTCAATAATCAGTATACCGAGTTGATCTTTTTCCATACAAAGCCCCATTTATAAAATTGAGGCAATAAAGATATATATAAATGATTCATTTTACGACTGTTCACAGGATAAGTTAAACTTAAATTACTATGACTCATATCCGCACATTAATTCTTTACGAAAAAAGATTCCATCCTTTTATGAAGGATGGAATCCTGCTTGAATTTGATAGAACCTTTTATTTCAGTGCAGTTATTGCTTTAAAAACTTGAGTATTTCCTTCTGGGTGCCAGCCGTAATTTCCATAAAATAGACTCCGTTTTTAAATCCACCCAGGTTATATCGGAATGTTCCAACATTTCCAGATAGAATTTTTTGGTCAACCAAGGTTCCAGTGACGGAATAAACCTTTAGTGAGCTGACTTTCTGATGATTGTCAGGAACCAATAATTCAATGTATTGATTGGCAGGATTGGGATACAATCGAATGCTTCCGGTTCCAACCAATTCTTCATTGGCAGTTGGAATGGAAATATCGGTAAATACAGTATTGTGAACAAAATTAATAATGGTATCGCTTTTCACATTATCAAGCACGATCCGCCAGGCATGGTCGGCTGGAGGCGCATTATAGATTCCGTTCTTATTGAGATCGGCCCAAATATCAAGATTGTAGGACTTGGCAGGTTCAATGGCCCAGGAGGAAACATCGAATTCAGGCCCTGCAACTGACTTAACAACTACCGTATCAAGACCCATGCCCATTGCTTTATCTCTTACATAAAGAGTCAGCATTTGCCCCACATGGGGATTCATCGCCGTAAAGTGAAGCGTCAGCTTGGTTTTCCACTTGATGTCCGTAAAATTGGTATTGTGTACAAAATTAAGGATGGTATCACGTTTCACGTTGTTGAGTTTTAATCTCCAGGCATGATCGGCGCCGGGAGCATCATAAACCCCATTCTTATTGTGATCGGCCCAAAAATCAACATTGTAGGCTTTACCAGCCACAATACCGGGAACTTCAACCGAGAAGGCTACTGAGCCGATAAGTTTCTTTCTCCCGATTTCCATCTTTGAGGTAGTATCAATAACGGCCAGCCAAAATGTTTCACCTACATGGGGAGTCATGGCTGTAAAATTGACAGTCAATTTCAAGGGAGGATTCACTATCACACTCCCGGTCATTCCAGAAAGGGCATGCGGATCGCAATGGTAATTATAAGTTCCGGGAGTTTTAAATACAAATTCATAGACCCAATTAGGTCCTACGGTATTGCCGAACGATTCAGGATTTGTAGGGAATACGGATTGTAGCCCGTCGACATTGTGCCCAGTAGTAGTAGCATTGGTCCATACGACTGTATCTCCAGCCGTAATGGTTAATTCTTTAGGCGTAAATTGATAATTGGTTACTGAAACCGAGTGCTTGGTTTGTCCTACCAAATTGAGGGTCGAGATTGCAATCACAAACGTCATGAAAAGCGTTCGAAAAGGTGAGCACGTAAAAAATGTTTTCATTGGCTTTAAATTTATAGTGTTAATAATAAACTGTTTATCGTCCATTAAACGTACATCCAGATATTTTGTTTGGAGAAATAAATATTTTAATATTTAAATAATGTGAATGAAAAGAGACTTCTATTTTATGATTTGTTCCTCCTGTTAATTCTACGAATTGATTGACCCTGATCTCATCATCAAGCTGTTTTATTTTCTTCATTTAACTTAAAATAGAAATGCCCGCTCAACTGTTGTCGAACGGGCATTCCGAATAGGTAAAAACTGTCAGTATTTATCTGCGGGTAATGGCTTGAATCATAGGTTCATTTCTAGTTCCATCGCCAATCAACATTCCAAATGATCCGCTTTTGTAATTCCAGTTGGCAGAAGCAATGTTGTTTTTATTGAAGATGGAGATCATGTCGTTGTACCAGCGAATGCGGTCGGCTTCAGGAGCCCCTGCAATGACCCCATATTCGCCGCAATAAACCTGAAGTCCCAGTTCCTTTGACCGCTGAATAGGAAGCTGCATCATCTTTTCCATTTTTTCCATGTTCCATTCTTCTCCTACATGTTCTTTGGCAATGGCCTGCTGGGGTGCGGGCAGTGAATCGAATTCAGCCTGTGAAATGAGCACTCCCGGATAATGTACCGGGCCTGTATAATCACGAAGAGCTGTCCAGCTGGCGTGGTGATGGGTCAGGAAAAATGGTTCATAGAAATGAAAACTAAGAATGATATTTTTATCTTTTGGAACTTTCAGCACATCAAATGTTTGGGCTGATTGCCACATGTTTGATCCGATCACAATGATGCGCTCAGATTCGAGGCCACGGAGCGTTTTGACCGCTTTATCCACCAGGTTATTCCATTGTTCAGGGTCATCAGCCACCGCTTCATTCATCAGTTCATAGGCAACATCGCCTACTGAATACCCTTTGAGCGCTGCAGATAGATCGACCCATAATGCATAGAATTTTTCCTGTTCTTTGGGGTCTGTCCACAATGGTTTTACTGTTGCATTAAAATGGTGCGAACGCAAAATATGCAGATCTACAATCACTTTTAGCTGATGTTTGATACACCAGTCAATGCTATTGGTCATCAATTTGAAGGCATCTGAATGGCGGACACTTTTTTCGTCCCACATTTGTTCTTCATCGATCGGGAGCCGGATATGGTCGAAGCCAAGATCTTTAATGGTTTTCACATCTTTTTCCTGAAAGAAACTGTCGCGTTGTGCTCCACGTGCATCAGACTGAGAAAGAAAGTGAGCCACATTGGTGCCCTTGAAGATTTTAAAGTCGGCAGGCGACCCTATGGAAGCGGTTTTAGACTGGCACCCTGTAAAAAGCATGACAGCCAAAGCGATGATGAGAAGGTTTTTCATAGCGGTTAGTTTATTGGTTTGTTGAATTGAATTATAATGCCAAGTTAATTGTTTTTTCTGACAATTGCATGGTAATATATGCCGGAATAATAAAACCTGATTGAAGATATAAACAAGGGAATTCCCATGGTAACATACAAAATGGAAAGATAGAAAGGCGGCACGAATCCTGATTTACGCAGAAAAATACCGAATGAAATCATCAGAGTCATCATCAGGTAACTTCTTAGATTGAAAAACGAGAAGATGCAAGGCTTATCTTGGATGAGTTGTCGGATTCTCAGCACATGCTTTTTCGATATTTTGGAAAACAAAAGCCAATAGAACAGTGCACCTCCAATGATACTTAGGCCCATTCGCAAGAGGCAAAAGTCAAGATCAATATTCATCATCAAATATCCCCTGCTCAATAGCATGCCCCCGGCAAATGTCCACACCATGGCTGCAATAAAAAGAAGATTGCGCCTTGAAGTACCCGGCTTTAGCAATTGAAGCAGCTTCATTGTAAAGTGCGTTTTTTTTAAGTTCAAAGTTCAAAGTTTAAAGTTCAAAGTTCAAATCACCTTCTCCCTTCTCCCTTTTCCCTTTCTCCTTTTTCCTTTTCCCTTATCTATTCACTTCTGAAAACTCCCGTCCGCGACGCAATGCTTCAAGGTTCAGGTTTACTACGCTTTCACCTTTACGTTCAAAAATGGTACGGATGCCCTGTTCAATTTTCGAGAATTCAATGTCGATAAAAGGAGAGGCGGCCCCCAGCATGACCATGTTTGAAGCCCGTGGGCTACCAACTTCCCTGGCAATTGTATCGGCATCAATGGCAATGAACCGTGGCTGTTTGCGGATCTCTGCCATCACTTTTTCAATGTCAGGATAATTGGGAATGTTGACAAAAGGGGTAACGTTGGTTACCAAATACCCTGTTTCAGATAAATAAGGTAAATAGCGTAGCGATTCCATGGGTTCAACCGATAAGATCAGATCAGCAGACCCGCCGGGAATTAAATCTGAAAAGATGGGCTGATCAGAAATGCGCATATGCGAATAAACAGCTCCACCACGCTGACTCATGCCATGGGTTTCGGCTTGTTTAATGAGAAGTTCATCGGCAAGGGCGGCCTCACCCAATACGGTGGCAATGGATAAAATTCCCTGTCCGCCAACACCGGCTAGTATAATGTCTGCTTTCATAAATTATAGTTCAAAGTTTTATGATTCAAAGTTTCAAGTTCCAAATTCCAGGTTCCAGGTGAACGTACTAATGAGCAATTGAAGCGCTCATTTCCATGGTTTGCTCAAGTCTTCCAAAATGCTATTTCCTCACTTTCTTCCTTCCTCCGTTCTCCCTTTTTCCTTCTCCGTTCTCCGTTCTCCGTTCTTCCTTCTGCTTCTATGCCTTATTCCTTTTTTTCCTGCTGGCGCGTTGGATGCACTCGCGGCGGGGAATAATAACAGAAATGCCCTCATAGGCAAACTCCTCACTGAACAAGCGTACCATCTCTGCATGGTTCTTCTTCAAGGGAACGATCGTATGGATATGGGCTGCGTCAACTCCCACCCCAATACAAATGGCTTCAATTTTGCCGAAGGCTGAGGAGTCTTGTCCGCCTGTCATTGAAACTGATTCATTGTCTGAAATGACAATCGTTATACTTGATTTTTCGTTCACTGCATCCAGTAAACCAGTAATGCCGGAGTGGGCGAAGGTTGAATCACCGATCACGGCCACCGAGGGAATCAGGCCTGCATCTGAAGCACCCTTGGCCATGGTAATGGAAGCACCCATGTCAACACACGAATAAATGGTTTCATAAGGAGGCAAGGCCCCCAGGGTATAGCAGCCAATGTCAGAAAACACCCGGCCTTTGGAATAACTCTCCAAGGCTTCGTTCATGGCCACATACACATCCTGATGGCCACAACCCATACACAAGGCTGGAGGCCGGTTGGCCACCACCTCAGGAATGCTGAATCCCTGGAAGAATTCTTTCCCAAGCGCTTTTGCAATCAAATCAGGATTTAACTCTCCGTCGCGGGGCAAGGTTCCGTCTAAGCGACCTTTAATTGGGGTCCCGCTGGCAAAAAAGCCTTTCAGCAATTCTTCCACAATGGGGGCACCTTCTTCAAGTACCAGTATTTCATCGCATGCCTTGTTCAAACGATTGATGTAGTTGGCTGGAAGTGGATATTGCGACACTTTCACTATCGGGAAAGGGCAAGAATTGTTGGGATAATGTTCCATCAAATAATTGTAGGCAATGCCGCATGCTACAATTCCGAGGCTTTTATCGGTTCCCTCTTCGTATCGATTGTATTTTGATTCTTCTGAAAGTTTTAAGAACAATTCCTGGCTCTTGAGCAGCCCCTTGTATTTGCGGCGTGCAATTGCAGGAAGCAGGATGTATTGGCGGGGATCTGCAGGCAAGGCAAGGGGATTTTCGTCCATCGCTTCCTTGTATACTACACCTGCCCGAGAATGTGCCATACGGGTGGTGATGCGAAGCATGACCGGTACTTGGGTCAACTCCGAGAGGGCAAATCCTTCCCTTGCCATGTCGTAGGCTTCTTGTTGGGACGAAGGCTCAAGGACGGGAACCATGGCAAACTTTCCATAGAAACGCGAATCCTGTTCATTCTGCGATGAATGCATCGACGGGTCATCGGCAACGGTGAGAAGCAATCCTCCGTTTACACCCGTCATGGCTGAATTGACAAAAGCATCTGCGGCCACATTGAGACCCACATGTTTCATGCAAACCATGGCACGCTTGCCCGCATAGGACATTCCAAGAGCCGTTTCAAAAGCGGTCTTCTCATTGGCTGACCACTTGCGGTGTATATTTCGTTCTTCCGCCAAGGGATGATCCTGAATGAATTCGGTAATTTCAGTGGATGGGGTGCCAGGATAAGCATATACGCCCGACATTCCTCCATCTATGGCGCCCTGTCCGATGGCTTCAACGCCCAATAACAAATGCTTTTGCATAGTCAGTTTATTAAATTTCAAAATCGCATCAAAAATAAGGGATTCATAATGGAAAACAACCTGATAAATCATGCCAATGGCAAATTATTCTAATTTATATCTCTTCTGAAAAGATTACCAGTGGAATTGAAGACTTTTGCAAACCCTTGTATCGATCAATTCACCCGTTGTCAACTTGTATTTATTATTTAGCTTTGTCCAACCAGATTATCTCAGGCAAGCTGTCTTGAGTAAATCTAACCAATTAACCAATTAACCCATTACATTGAAATACTTCTACTTTTCTGTTGCAGTTGCGCTGATGCTGTTTTCAGGCCAACAATTATCGGCCCAAATGGCTGCAAGGGCTGTCAGGGTGACCACTCCTCCTGTGATTGATGGACATATCAACGAGGCGGTATGGGAACAGGCCACCCATATTGACCAGTTTGTTCAGCGCGAACCCAACCCCGGGCAACCGGTCTCGGAGAAAACCATTGTCTCAGTTTGTTACGATAAAAACTACCTGTACTTTGCCGTCAAATGTTACGATGATCTCCATAAGATTACAGCCAAGGAAATGGCCCGTGACGTGAGCCTTGGCAATGATGACCGGGTACAGATTATCCTCGACACTTATCTGGATCACCGCAATGGCTATTGGTTTCAGATCGGGCCACGCGGCTCCATCGGCGATGCCCTGATCAGCGAAAACGGCGCTTCGATGAACAAGGAATGGGACGCCCTGTGGACGGGCAAATCAAGCATCAACAGTGAAGGTTGGGAAGCCGAGCTGGCTATCCCATTCAAGACCATAGGGTTTGATCCCAATAAAACTGAGTGGGGCATGAAACTGATCCGAAACATTAAGCGTAGGCTGGAAGCCTCCTACTGGCCGGTTGCAAACCTCAATACACATCGATTCCAAATTTCAGATTCAGGTTTGCTTACCGGACTGGAAGGAATTACCCAGGGAATTGGCCTCGACGTTTCGCCTTATGCCATCGGGGGCATGAATACCCGCGATGGTGAAAAGACTAGCTTTATGAAGGATGCCGGTCTTGACATGTTTTACCAGGTTACTCCCAGGCTGAAAGCCTCGTTGTCAATAAATACTGACTTTGCCGAAACAGAAGTGGATGACCGTCAAATCAACCTGACCCGATTTAGCTTGTACTTTCCTGAAAAGCGTGATTTCTTTCTCGATGGATCCAATTATTTCAAATTCGGAATCGAAGGCGACGACAACAATTCATACCGCAATTCAATTGTGCCGTTTTTCTCCCGCAGACTTGGCCTTGACAACGATGGGAACATGCTCCCAGTGCGTTATGCAGCTAAAATTACCGGTACGCAGAATAACTGGAACATCGGGATGATGCACATCAGCGATGAGCGTGATTACGGCAACTCGCATCTTTCGGTGGGGCGCATTACCCACAATCTGGGCAAGCAATCATCGATAGGGATGGTCGGTACCTGGGGAAATGCAATTTCAACCGACGAGAACAAGGTGGGTGGATTCGATCTGAAACTGGCCACCTCGAAGTTCCAGAAGAATAAAAATATCGCGCTGACTATGTTTGGACTGATTTCAGACACCCGCGGTAAAAGGGATAACAATACTGCCTGGGGAGCTGATATCGCCTATCCAAATGATTTTCTGTATTTCAGTCTGGGCCATTACGAAGTAGCCGAAAACTTTGTGGCAGGCATTGGTTTTGTTCCACGCACCAATATCAAAGCTTCTTATGGAAACTTCTCCATAGGCCCTCGTCCTGATACATGGGGAATCCTTCAGATAAAAAGCGGCGCAGGTTTTAATTACCTTACCAACTTTGATAATCAATTTGTTACGCGGGTGTTAAACCTGTCCCCACTGGGTATCCGATTCAAATCGGGCGAAGAAATCTATTATTCCATCAGCCAGCAATACGAACTTTTGAAGGCTGATTTTAACATCTTCCCCGGGTTTGTTATTCCACAAAACGACTATACTTTCTGGTACCACAATGTACAGATGATCACCGCCGGAAGCCGCAACCTGGCAGGAGCCGCAAGTTTCGGAACTGGTGATTTTTACAATGGCAAGAAGGAGGATATGCGACTGACCCTGAATTACAAGGTCGCGGTACCCCTGTTTATCGGAGCCAACTATGCAATCAACCATGTCGTACTTCCCGAAGGTGATTTTACAGCCGAAATCTATCAGCTCAATGCCAATATCCTGTTTAGCCCAACCGTAACCCTGTACAACTACTTCCAATATGACAACAGCACCGATAAAATGGGTTGGCAGTCCCGCTTTCAGTGGATTGTAAAACCGGGCAATGAAATCATCCTTGCCTGGACTTCTGGCTGGTTGCAATCGCTTACTGACAGGTATTCGGGATCAGGTGAACTATTAAATTCAAACCGCTATTTCATGAGTGAAAGTGCCCTGAGACTCAAACTGAAATACAACATTCGATTTTAGCGTGGTGGATTTTTCTTGTGGTCATTGCGTAAACCATGGATAATTTTAAAGTATAAATAGATGCGAAGAGGCTCTAAAGGATATAGCGCAGCGATCTATATTTTGCCCAATCCGTGCAATCCTTTTCAAATCCGTGTAATCTTTTTATATCCAACCCCGTAATTTATAATATCCCAATGCCGATATTTCCCTGGCAATCAATATTTCATATTTCAGATGATTCCAAAACTGGTATCGTACGGAGGTATGGTTGCCTATATTTGGAACAGGGAGCTGGTTTCCACCCAACTCATCATCTTTAAAAACAAGGTCCGCCTCCAGCGCATTTTCAAATGCAGGTAAAGCGCTCAGGTGCGAAAACCCAGCCTTTTTGAATACCAATACAGCCCGTCTCATGTGTTCGGGCGAGGTGACCAGCAGGATGGATTGATCTGAAAGCATTTCCGAATTGAATTGTTTCAGGTTAAGGGCCTGCGATCGGGTGTTGGTGCCAAACCCTTCATAAAATATACGCTTTGCATCGATCCCTTTGCTGATCAGTTCTGCGGCCACCAGGCGTGCCGTGCAGGTCGAATCGGATGCATCGCCTGGAATGGAAATTACAATCCGGCTTTCGGGAGATTCAACTGCCGCCCTGAATACAAAGAAAGCGCGCATCAGGTTTGATTCACTGGGCATACCGCCTCCGCCAAGCAACACGATATAATCAGGCTTTTCATTTATGCTGGATTGACTGGTACCCAGCCAGTAATATCCCCAGTATGGCAAACTGGTAAAACTCAGGATCAGCGCTATCATGAAAAATAGTCCGAATCCAACAAGCACCGTTCGAAGTGATCTCCATAGGCGTTTGATTATGTTTTGCATTGCCATAACTGATTGATTGACGAAAACCTAAAGGTAAAGAGAAAAAGCAATATAAAACATCAATCACCTGGAAAAATAAACCCCATTCAGCCATCGGTACACCATATTCCCGGCCCCGGTAACCCATAGGTGGTTGCCAGGTTATTGGTATCTGTAATGTAACTGTAATCTATCTGTAATGTATCTGTA
>DASXUZ010000208.1:0-43762 GCA_036504555.1 Prolixibacteraceae bacterium
TTTATGCGAATGTGCAATGGGTACAACTGTTAACTTTTTCGGATTATCTTTGTAGAATATTAAAACTTGTGCACATTGACTTTTCTTGATTTAAATTTAAATACTCCGCTCTTGAATGCCTTGAATGATTTGGGTTTTGTGAATCCAACACCCATTCAGGAAAAAGTATATCCTGCCGTGATGTCTGGTCGCGATTCTGTTGGAATTGCACAAACCGGTACGGGTAAAACGTTTGCGTATCTGTTGCCAATTCTGCGTCAACTCAAATATTCAGACCAGAAACATGCACGGATATTAATAGTGGTTCCTACCCGTGAGTTGGTTTTGCAGGTGGTGAACGAAATAGAAAAGCTCACAAAGTATATGACTGTCAGAGTCGTTGGCGTTTATGGAGGCACAAATATCAACACCCAAAAGCAAGTCGTTTACAATGGGATGGACATCGTGGTTGCTACCCCGGGCCGTCTGGTCGATTTGGTGATGACGGGTGTGCTGCGCCTGAAATCCATTCAAAAGCTGGTAATTGATGAGGTGGATGAAATGCTCAACCTGGGTTTCCGTCCTCAATTGATGAGTTTTATGGATAGTTTACCTGTCAAAAGACAAAACTTGATGTTTTCGGCTACCTTGACCGAAGATGTAGCGGCGATGATCGATAACTATTTTTACGAACCTGAAACCATAGAAATACAAAGCCAGGGCACTCCATTGGAACAGATTTCGCAATATTACTATGTGGCTCCAAACTTTTTCACCAAGGTAAACTTGCTTGAAACCTTACTTGCCGATGCCGATGTGTTTCAACGCGTGTTGATTTTTGTAGCCAGCAAGCAGTTTGCCGACCGTGTATTTGAACTTCTTGATCCGATCTTTCCAGAACAAATAGGGGTTTTGCATTCCAATAAATCACAAAATTACCGTATCAATGCACTTGAACGCTTTAGAAGTGGCACTTCGCGCATGTTGATTGCCACAGATGTCGCTTCAAGGGGATTGGATATTGCTGATATTTCACATGTGATCAATTTCGATACTCCTGAAAATCCCGAAGATTATATCCATCGAACAGGTAGAACAGGACGTGCAGAAAAAGCCGGCATTGCCATCACCTTTGTGAACGATGTTGAAATGAAATACCTGGCTGAAATCGAAAAATACATGAATGTATCCCTGAAAGAGATGCCGCTTCCTGCAGGATTGAAGATTTCCAATATTTTTACAGACGAGGAGAAGCCTGTCATGTTTGACAAGGATTACCTGGGCAAATCGGGTATTGGCGATTCACAAGGGGCCTTTCATGAGAAAAAAGAGAAGAACAGAAAAGTTAACTTAGGCGGACCCAGATTGACAAACCCGAGAAAAACAAAACCCGTCAACCGTGGGGTGATGAAAAAAAGAGCTTCAAAAGGCAAGTGACAATTAGGAGTTTGTATTTTCAATCAAGTCAATAATTCTCATTGCATTCCGGTGGTTGGAAAAAGCATCCTCCAGTATGAGCTTTCGCTCTTCGATTTCTTCAGTTGTAAAATCCTGATTAAATAATTCTTCAATCCGATCAATCATTTCTTGCGGTGTATCAGCCAGTTGGCAAAGATGCTCCAATCCGGTATGGTGTATCATCGGGGTGTTAGCGATGCAAAACCGTCCAGAAAATAGGGATGCCAGTAATTTTAACTTCAATCCTGTATCCTGAAATGTAGGGAGCAATGATAGTTGTGCTTCCTGAATCAATGTTTCCATTTGTTCTTTTTCAGGATTTGGAACCAATTGAATATGAGTATATTTGTTGATCTTCTTTGCCAGACTATCAGATGGGTTTTTACCTGCTACAATGACCGGCAGGCTGATTTTGCTGAAAACATTGGCAAGTAGAAATTCAACTGCCAGGATATTCTCAGATACAGAGAGATTCCCATGAAACAAGATATATTTTCCATGACCTGCCTTTGATCCGATTTTACTAAAGGGATGAAAAGCTGGAATTAAATGAGCATGGCCATACTTCTGATTGAAATATTGATAATCATTCGGAGAAATGCAAAGCAAGTGCGACGCTTTTTTTAAGATGCTTTCGTACCCAGAAAGCTTCCAGGCTTCCATTCTGAAAAATATTTTCTTGAATACATTTCGTCCTGCCTTGCTTAAATTCAGGTAGTATTCATGCTCAATGTTGTGCGTTCTGACCAAGCGGATATGTTTAGAAAGCAAAGGATGATCGAGGTAAAAACAAGTATGAAGGCCTTCAAACAAAATGGGAGCATTGTTGTAGGATAAATTCTTCAATAACTGATCATTGACTCGTGTAAATGCAATATATGGTTTAAGTGACAATTGATAGCGAATGCCTTTCTTGCGGGGATAATAATACACCTTCGCACAATACTTTTCAAGTTCTAAAGCCTGTGGACGGTCATATTCAAAACAATGAAGATAAACCGATATTCCACATTCGGAGAGTGCCTTTATTTTATAAAAAATATCAATCACCCCGCCGTAATCTGCAGGGTATGGGATATTGAAGGCTACCAGTTGGATGGCTTGTTTCACTTGGTTTGAAATTTTTCTAAATATAGAAAATAAAAAACCATGGAACGGGTTTCGGTCCATGGTTTTCTTTTATTTCTGCGACTATATACATGCTGCTATTCTGTCAGTTTTACTCCACCGTATCGGCTATTGATTGAAACTGAACCTCCACCAGTTCCGATATTTCCATCAAGAGAAAAACGTTGGTTATCCCTGATCTTGTCTCCTTTGAAGCGCTCATTTGGATAATCCACATCGCAATAACTACATTCTGCCCGAAGCTTATAATTCAAATCATTTAATCCAATATTGATGCCTCCATAGCTGTTTGTAATTTTGATCTCATCAAATTTGGGGTCTACTTTGCTGATTATCACTGATCCATAACCAGTATCGAGGTTGAAGTTTTCTTTTAGTAAGCCAATTTTGAAGTTGCTGTATTTAGATACAGAAACCAGTTTACCGATCTCATCAATGTTGATCGCATCGTACTTTGAATCAATTTGAAGGCTGTTTACCTTGTGAAGATTGGTGGAACCTGAATATTTCGATTCCAACTTAAGTTGTCCAACTTCTTCAATATACAATTTTGAATACTTAAAAACCATCCTGGCATCGTTAACCGATTCTATATCAGCTTGTCCATAGCTTAATTCTACGTATACCGGACTGCCTGCCGTGGCTTTCAACCTGCCAGCGGTCAAATTTCCATAACTGACATTGAAATTTCCCTTTGCCTCCAGATCGTTGATCACCACATTGCCATAGCGGTTGTTTATATCCAGGTCCCGGTCTTTGGGGATATTGATCAGATAATCAATCGTGAATGATTGCTTGCTCTTAAAATTGTCCTCAATGATGGTTTCCGCACTTGTCAGGCCTCCTGTTTTCTGAAATTCAATCTGAATCTTGTCCATCAGGTCCTTGGCCTTACTTTCAGAAGAATTATCAATGGTAACCACCACTTTGATGGTCACTGAATCTCCACCCAGGTCGTTGATTTTTATTTCTCCAAATTTGTTGGTTACTTTCAATGCCGTCACTGAACTTTTGACCCAGGCAGTTTTGATAATTTTGGAATATTCCTCCCTGGCTGCGCTCACAAATAGAGTTGAAAAGAGCAATAGGGCGAACGTAAGATTAAATTTAGATTTCATGGTTTTTATTGTTTTTTTGTTGTTTTACTTCTTGTAATTTGTTGATAATTAATGTGATAATATTCATCCTCGCCTGGTAATATTCAAGCATGGCATTGATCACCCGCTCGTCATTTGGATTTGCTTCCAGGTCTTCCTGCAGTTTCTGATACATTTGATCAAATTCCTGCTGTTCTTTTTGCATCATCTGCTGTTCCGATTCAGAGACATAGCCTTCCTGGCTAAGCTTCTTCCATTGATTCATACCGCCCTGAATGGCAGTGGTGTAGTAGAATTCAACTTCGCGGTATTCTTTTGAAATTGAGCCCAATGAGAGGGTTTCTTTCTTTTCAGGAACCAGCCACAGGCGTGCCTGATTGGCTATCAAAAGTGCAAACACAACAAGGGCAGCGATCTTTAGCAAAGGTCTGAAATTGATTACCCTGCTCGGTTTGGACGCTTTCTGTAGCCTTGCCTCAAATCGTTCAAAGTGCCCTTCCAATGGCTCTTCATCCTGAATCGATTGTCGGTTATTTAAGATTAATCTTTCTAGTTCGTCGTTCATGACTGTCATTTTTAATTGTATTCAAACAATTCTTCCTTTTGCAACATCTCACGGAGTTTCAGTTTGGCCCTCATATATTGTGAGCGTGACGACACATTGCTTATTCCGAGTATTTGTGCAATCTCCTCGTGGTCATAGCCTTCGAGCAAATAGAGACTCAAAACCACCCTGTATCCATCAGGCAACCGCTGTATCGCTTTTTTTAACTTCTCCATGTGAATTTCTGAAATCTCCAGTACCACGGGTTCTTCGTCCGGGATCTTTTCGTTCAGTTCTTCATATTTTACCTTCCGTTTTTTGAGTTGATCCAAAGAACGGTTGATCACAATCTTTTTTAACCAGGCACCAAAGCTTACAAGCCCTTCATAAGTATCAATTTTGGTAAATGCTTTCAAAAAGGCCTCCTGCATCACATCTTCAGCTTCAGTTGCATTGCCAACCATCCGCAGACTTACGTTGTACATTGGCTTGTAGTACAGCTTGTAGAGCTCAAATTGTGCTTTGGTGTCCCCTTTTCGACACCGCTCTACCAAATCGTGATGAATATTTTGATACTGCGTTTCCAACTATTTAGGATTGTTTACTGTTTGAATGACGATAGACTATTTATAAACGTTGCATGAAGGAGAAAAAAAACTTACTTTACAATCTTTGTATCTACTTCGAAAAGTCACAATAAAACAATTACCACCAAGGACCAATGAAATGAAGGGATACAAAGACTGAATATCTCATAGTTTTCTCATTGAAACTTTGGGTCTTTGTTACTTTGTGGTAAATTTGACTTTTCAGACTGGGATTAATCTTTAAAATTACAAAAAACGGATGTCACATCAGCACCATACAGCCAGAAATTTGGCAATAACTGTTCTTCTGAACGGAATAATTACCATTGCTCAATTCATCGGGGGAATGGTTTCAGGAAGCCTGGCCTTGATTTCTGATGCCCTCCACAATCTGAGCGATGTCATTTCGGTCATACTGGCTTATCTGGCCCATCGGATCGGGATGAAACCATTGACCATTCAATCGACTTTTGGGTATAAAAGGGCTGAAATACTGGCTGCATTTATCAATGCCATTACCTTGATTGTTATTTCGGTCTATTTAATGATTGAAGCGGGCAAAAGATTTATGAATCCCAAAGAAGTGGATTACCTCTGGATGTTGAGTCTTGGAATCCTGGGTGTTTTGGCAAACGGTCTTTCTGTTTTGATTCTCCATCAGAACAGGGAGGAGAACCTCAATATCAGGGCTGCCTATCTGCACCTGATCGGCGATGCCTTGACCTCTGTGGCGGTTGTCGTTGGCGCTGTATTTATCTGGCTGTTTGAAGTTTACTGGATCGACCCATTGGTTACAGTGATAATCAGCATTTATATTTTCGTGCATACTTTTAAAATCCTGAAAGAAAGTGTAGGGATTCTGATGCAATTTGCCCCGGCCGAAATAGAGCAGAAGGCGGTTGTTTCCATCCTTCAGGAAATTGAACAGATTCACAGTGTCCATCACATCCATTTGTGGCAACTATCTGATCACCAGATATATTTTGAAGCTCATTTGGTACTCAATAGTAATTTCCCGGTTTCGGATACCCAATCCATTACTGAAACTGCAAAACGGCTGCTCAACAGCAATTTTGGAATAACCCATACCACCTTCCAATATGAATTTTTCTCCTGTGTGAACAGCGAATGCTGATACAAATCCAGGAAGCCCCTGGCTTTTGGTTGTAGGATTCCAGCACCTGGTTTTTACTGCTACCTGTACATTTTTGTCATTTAAACTTTCCCAGTTACTGCTCTGCAGGGGTCAAGTACCTTGCTTCTGTAATGTAACTGTAATCTATCTGTATAGTATCTGTATTGTAGATTACAGATACGATACAGATAGATTACAGTTACATTACAGAAGCAAGGTACTTGACCCTAGTCGCGGGTGAGTAGATTAAGCAAAAAACAGATGGCCAATCCTACATTCCTGGTAATGTGGAACATCAGGTCAAAGCCCTGGGCAGCGCGGCTGATGGGGCATGTGAACTAAAAGCAGAGGTTTGCGAAGTAGGGCGGTAGACTATTATGGGGTGGATGAAGGGAATATGTTTCGATCTGATTTAGGTAAAAGGACAGGGTATAAATTGAGTTGGGAAATGAGCAATTGGACATGCTCCTTTCACTTTCCTTGTGTGAATATAATAAAGGTATCTTAAAGTATAAACAGGGAAGTCATCCAGATACAGGCAAAAACAGTCAATCCCATTACAATTGTAGCAGTTGAGTATACTTTTAAAGTGGTATCGGACTCTATGCCGGAGAATTTAGTAATTACCCAAAAATAGGAATCATTGGCATGGGATATCATCATCGAACCAGCACCCATCGAAAGGGTGGCATACAACCTCCCTGATTCGGAATCCAGTCCCAATAGCTGGAGCATGGGAGCAACAAATGATGCAGTGGTTATAATGGCAACGGTGGAAGACCCCTGGGCTGTTTTCATCAAAAAAGCAATCAGAAAGGGAACGGCTAAACCAAGGCCCGTTTTACTGAGGTAAGTACCAGCCACAACTCCAATTCCTGTTTCTTTAATCACCATCCCAAACATGCCTCCTGCGGCTGTGACAATCAGAATAGGACCTGCTTTCTCAATGGCTTTTTCAAAGACAAGATTCAATTGGCTTAGACTTTTATCATATAATAAAGAGAAAGACAGAAGCATTCCAACAAACAGAGCCATAATAGGTTGGCCGATAAATAGAATGGCTTTTACAATATAATATTGATCTTTCCACCCCAGTACACCGACCAATGAAGCGATTGCAATGAGCAGCAAGGGGACGATGATAGGCAAGAGTGCCAAAAATACAGAAGGGAGTTTTCTATCAGTCCACTCGTTGATTTCTACCTCAAGCTGGGCTGGCTGGTAAGCTTTGTTGCTGGTCATCCAGCGGGTCCAGTAAAAAGCCACCAGGGCGCCCGGTATGGCAAACAGGATCCCTGCAAGAATAAAATTGCCGATATTTACATTCATGATTCCAGCAGCAGCTAATGCCCCCGGATGCATGGGCACCAGGCAATGGACCGCGTATAAGGAGCAGGCCAGCACTATGGCAATCAATGGCATGGGAATCCTGGTTTTGGCACTGAACGATTTGGCCAGACCACTTAGAATAATATAACCTGAATCGCAGAAAATAGGTAGCCCTGCAAGAAAGCCGGTTATTCCAATGGCTGCAGGAGCGCGTCTTTCGCCGGTTTTGGATAGCAGGTAGTTGGCAATACTCAGGGCAGCACCACTTTTTTCCAATACACCTGCAATGATGGCACCGAATATGATTAAAAATCCTATGGATCCCATTGTACTTCCAAAGCCTTCTTTCAGAATCTTTACGATGTCGGCATTTGGAATGGCCGTGAGGGCCAGAAATAGGGAAACCAGGAAAAGCGAGATGAAGGCATTTAACTTTAACCTGGAGGTCAGGAAGATGATCGCTGCGATGCTTGAAATGACTAAAAGAGATGTAGTTAAAATACTCATGAATTACATTCTTTTAGAATTGGTACATACTAACTGATTTTCTTCAGCTCCATTTCAATCAAAGCATGCGTGGCAGGCGATACAGGTACCAATGGTAAACGTAACTGGTTTTTAGCGGTACCCATGATTTCCATCAAGGATTTTACGCCCCCTGGATTGCCTTCCCTGAAAAGGAGTTTAAGCATTTCTGCCATTTGCAAATGAAGCTGAGCTGCAAGAGGCATATTCGCATTCAGTGAAGCGTAGGTTAACTGGCTTAATGTTTCGGGTAATGCATTGGCAATGACTGAAATGACCCCAATTGAGCCAATTGATATGGCAGGAAAAGTCAGTGCATCATCACCAGAGATCACTTTAAAATGGTCGGGTGCATTGTTGATCATTTTTGCGAATTGTGACAGATCGCCTGATGCTTCCTTGACGGCTATGACTTTTTCGGAAAGATGGGCAATGCGGAGCGTTGTTTCAGCCTCCATGTTCACGCCCGTGCGTCCTGGTACATTATATAGAATAACGGGGATGGGACTGGCTTCCACCACCAATTTAAAATGCTGGAATAAGCCTTCCTGTGTTGGTTTGTTGTAATAAGGGGTAACGGATAGGATGGCATCCACGCCCGTAAAATCGGTAGTCTGAATCGATTGTACCAATCCAAGGGTATTATTGCTGCCCATTCCTAACACGATCTTAAGTCGGCCAGCATTCTTTTCAATCACAAAACGAACGATTTCCTTCTTTTCAATCTCCGAAAGGGCAGGGGTTTCACCTGTCGTTCCAAGCACCACCAGATAGTCGATTCCACCTGAAACCTGGTGTTCAATTAACGCTTCCAAGGTGCTGTAATCAACGCTCTTATCTTCATTAAATGGAGTAATCAATGCAACTCCGGCACCTGTAAATGGATGTGTCATTCTAACGTCGTTTTATTAATTCTTTTTAAATAGTATAAAATTTGGTCAGCCAATTGGCTGGGTTCAGGTGTATCCTGAAAATCAATGTTCCAATCAAAATAGTTTAGTGACCGACCTGCGTATCCAATCTTAAAAGTGGCTTCGGACAAGGCTGTGATGTATAAAACCGGAAAATGCTTTTGAGCGGTTAAATCAATCAGCAAATCAAATTTCTGGTGGATAAAATCACCAACAAGGGCCACTTTTGGTATCTGTGTCCAAAAATTGGTTTGTTTTCTTGAAAAACCAGAGATATCCTCAGGAATGGTGGTATTTCTAAAAGGGAAATAGCATAAACCTGTAGTTTTAATCCTGGCCTTATCCAGTTCTTCCTTCACCCGATCAAAAGAATCCTTTTGATCAATCTCCCAAAGAATTCCTGCCGTTTGGGCCGAATCAAGGTTAAAAACCTTTTTTTCTCTCACTACCAAACTCAATTTAGAGTTCAATAGGCGGTTGGCAATTTTTGATTTTAAACCCATATTTTTGTACAAAAATAACAAATTGTTTGTTTACAGAGTTTGAAATTGCTAAAAGTTCTGGCTTGAAAGTTAAATGCTTAATAAAACGATCATTTAGAATTGCTAATCGATCAACTTCAGAAAATCATCTTCTGAAATAATGGGTATGGCCAATTTCCTGGCCTTTTCAAGTTTGCTGGGGCCGATATTGCTTCCAGCAAGCATGTAGCTGGTATTCTTTGAAATAGAGCTTACATTTTTACCCCCATTTTGTTCAATCATCTTCTTCAGATCATCTCGTGAGTTCTTCTCGAAAGTTCCTGAGATAATGATCGTTAATCCTTCCAGTTTCTGAGATCGGTTGGCAATGCTTTTTTCGTCCAGCCTCATTTGAAGGCCCTGTTCTTTTAGCCGTTCAATTAAAAGAAGGTGTTGCGGGTTGGAGAAGTAAAGACGTATACTTTCGGCAATCCTGCCACCTATTTCATCAATGGCGGTTAATTCTTCCACGCTGGCTGAGGCAATCTTGTCCATCGAGATTTGGCGGTGTGCAAGGATTTTTGCCACTGTTTCACCCACAAAACGAATTCCCAGTGCGAATAGTACTCTCTCGAATGGAATAGTACGGGAGTAGTTGAGGCTTTTTAATATTCGGTCAGCTGATTTATCCCCCAGGCGTTCCAGCCTGCTGATCTGCTCTTTCTGCAAATCGTATAAATCGGCTATATTCCTGATGAGTCCTTCATTGTACAGTAAGTCAATTGTTTCCGACCCAAGTCCATCAATGTTCATGGCCCTGCGGCTGATAAAATGCTCCATTTTCCCCTTGATCTGAGGAGGACAGCCATCCTCATTTGGACAATACCAGGCGGCTTCTCCCGCCTGACGAACCAACGGATTTCCACATTCTGGGCAGTTTTTAATAAATGAAACCGCCTGGGCCATTGGATGCCTTGAAGTTTGATCAACACCTACTATTTTAGGGATGATCTCACCGCCTTTTTCAACAAAAACAGTATCGCCCAGGTGCAAATCCAGGTTTTTGATGATATCTTCATTGTGTAGGGTAGCCCGTTTAACCGTAGTTCCAGCCAGCTGAACAGGGGATAGATTGGCAACCGGAGTAACGGCCCCTGTTCGTCCCACCTGATAGGAAACCGACTGTAAAAGGGTTGCAGCCTGCTCAGCCTTGTATTTATAGGCAATGGCCCAGCGTGGTGATTTGGCTGTAGTTCCAAGATATTGCTGTAATTTCAAGGAATTTACTTTGATCACAATACCGTCAGTGGCCACCGGTAATTCAAAGCGTTGCAGGTTCCATTTGTGGATAAAAGCAATCACCTGATCCATATCCCTGCATTTTTCAGTATCGGGAGAAATTTTAAATCCCCATTCTTTGGCAGCCTGGAGGTTTCCCAGGTGAGTATCAGCAGGAAGGGTATCACCCAATAAAAAGTAGAAATAGGCATCCAGCTTTCGCTGCGCTACTACGGATGATTTTTGCGATTTTAAGGTACCTGAAGCCGCATTTCGTACATTGGCAAAAGGAAGTTCGCCTTCCTCTGCACGTTCTTCATTAATTTTGGTGAAGACGGAAAAAGGGAGCAGTATTTCGCCCCTGATTTCAAACTCGCCAGGATAGCCTTCTCCTTTTAATTTAAGCGGAATACTTCGGATGGTTCTTACATTGTCAGTCACATCATCTCCAAAGGTGCCGTCACCGCGGGTAATGGCCTTGTCAAGCAATCCATTTTTGTATTGTAAGCTGACTGAAGTGCCGTCGTATTTCAATTCACATACATATTCAAATGCCTGGTCGGTCAGTCTCCTGATCTTTTGATCGAATTCCAGCAGTTCATCTTCCGAGTAGGAATTGGAAAGCGAGAGCATGGGATATGAATGCCTGACTTGTTTGAATTCCTTGTTCAGATCACTTCCCACGCGCTGGGTAGGAGAGTTGGGATCAAAAAATTCAGGATTTTCTGCCTCCAGGCTTTCCAGTTCCTTTAAAAGCATATCAAACTCAAGATCGCTGATAACTGGTTGAGATGAAATGTAATATCGATGATTGTGTTCTTCGATTGCAGCACGTAATTCTGCAATTCGATTGCCGACATTTTCGTTGACCATTGGATTTAAAATTTCCACTAAAATACAAAAAGAAGCCTATGGTTGTAGCTGTTATTGCCCATCAAGTTTGCAAGTTTATATCTTATGAAATAAAAAACTGTTTTTCAGGCCAATAGATGCTAAAGCAAATGTGGACTGAAAAACAGTTGTACCCTCAAAGGAAAGTTCTTATTGTTTTCGTTCCAGCTTTCCCTGTAAGAGAAAAGATAAAACCAATCCGATACCTCCAAAGAGAAAGATCATTGAAAAATAGGATGCAACATCATCCATTCCGCCTTGATTCAGGTAATAACCAGCTATGATCCCGAAAGCAATACCAATCAGAAACAAGCCAATCTTGAAAGTTCCATAACCTGAACCTGCGTGTGATTTTGATTTGAAGAGTTCGGGATTGGCACCATTTGCAATCAGCGCCAAACGCTCTTTGTTTCTAGTTGTCAGATAAATATACAATGATGCAAAAACCATTGCAAATAAAGTAATAGGGATTAAAACGTCCATGATATATAGTTTTAAGTGTTTATTTGATTTCAAACTTGCTGCTATGACGCAAGGATTTGTGCACGGTTACAAATAAAATTGAAAAATATTTCCGTATCTTTCATTCAAGTTTGTAACCGAAACCCGAAAAGTTCGTCTATTGGTTAACGATGAATAAAACTGATGACATAGTTTATATTGAGGCAGTTAAAAAAGGTGATGTTGCCGCATTTTCATTTTTGGTTGAGCGATATCAAAATATGATCTATTCATTGGCATTAAAATTATTAAAGAATGGGGAAGATGCTGAGGAAATGGCGCAAGACACCTTTATCAAAGCATTTGAGAAACTGAATACGTATGAAGGCAAATCGAAATTTTCAACCTGGCTTTATAGTATTACCTATAACGGCTGTATTTCAGAGCTGAGAAAACGCAAAATCCAGTTTTCATCCCTTGAAGATCAGCGGTTTTCTGATCACGATGAAATGAAAATGCATGATTATTTCAGTGAAACGAAAAAGGAGGATCAGGAAAGGTATTTAAACCTGGCCCTTTCCAAACTGCCTGAAGACGATCAGGTATTGGTAACGCTCTATTATTACGATAATCAATCGATGGATGAAATAAGTCTCATTACAGGCCTTACAGTCAGTAATATAAAGGTAAAGATTCACCGGGCCCGTAAAAAAATGTATGAGTTATTGCACGAAATGTTACATGAAGAAATATATACACTATTATGAACAAGCTGGATCAACAATTCGAACAACTGATGAAGGGTATCCAAATCGATTCACCTTCAAAAGATTTCACACTGAAAGTGATGGAACGAATACAGGCAAAAGCAGCCGTTCAGAAACCATCCTTTCTTGTAGATTATCAACCGGTGATCAGCAGGAAAGTATGGGTAATACTAATTGCTGCCTTTATTTCCTTGCTGATCTATCTTTCAGTTTTCGGCCAGGATACAACACAGGTCAATGAACCCGGTGTATGGTCGGCCTTCAAAGACTCTTTACAAAAGGTGAATACCAAAGGGCTTTCCAATTTCTGGCAGTCGGCCAGTGGTTTATTTACCTCCATTCCATCGGTTGCTTATCTTATTGTGCTGGCATCGATGGCATTGTGGACATTGGATATGTTTTTAACTAGGTTGAGGCATTCACCCTCTGAGATCCAGATTGGATAATGCCAAGGGTTTCAGGGTGCCAAACGATGGATCAGCCAGGCTTGATCGGTCAACGCATATTCAATCCTGTCGTGTAGCCGATTTGCTCGTCCTTGCCAGAATTCAAAATAGTTGGGACGAATAAGAAAGCCACCCCAGTTTGGTGGTTTTGTTATTTCATGACTTTCAAAATACTGTTGAAAATGCTTATAATTGTCATTGAGAACCTGACGGCTTTCAATCACTTCACTTTGGGGTGAGGCCCATGCTCCCAGTTGGCTTTCCAGGGGCCTGGACTTAAAGTACAATTCAGAATCTTCCTCGTTGATCTTTTCAGCGATCCCTTTGATGCGTACTTGCCTTTCCAGCCCAGGCCAGAAAAACAAAGCCGAAAGGTGATTGTCTGCATCTATTTGTTGACCTTTCCGACTGTGGTAGTTGGTGAAAAACACCAATCCCTCAGTGGTTAATTCCTTTAAAAGAACCACTCTGGAGTCAGGATGTCCAGCATCATCGACGGTGGAAAGGATCATCGCATTGGGATCTGGTTGATTTTCTGTAATGGCATCGTTCAACCAGGCAATTAACTGCTGGATGGGATCCTTATTAACTGATTGTTCGGTTAATTCAAATTTCTGGTAATTGGTACGAATATCCCGGAGCATGTTTAAACAATATTGATTTGTCATTTAAACATTCATTTTGCCATTTTGTTAATACATCAATGAGATGTGATACCTAAAAAAGTTTTAACTATGACAAATCGAAGGGACTTTATCAAATCTACTGCAGTACTAGCAGCTGCTACAATGGTTTATCCAATGGCTGCCTACTCTTCAGAGAATAATGCAACAAAAACAATTGGCTTGCAATTGTATACCGTTCGGGATAAAATACAGCAGGATTTAAAAACTACCTTGGAGAAGGTTGCCAAAATTGGATATAATTCATGTGAAGCGGCAGGATATAATGCAACCGATGGTACTTTCTATGGAATGGCAGCCAAAGAATTTGTAAATTTACTCAACAGCCTGGGAATGCCAATGAATAGCTCGCATACCACTTTTGAGCTCGATTCAGCTCACAAGGTCATCGGCGATGCGGCTGAGTCAGGAGTGAAATACATCATATATCCATATTTATCTGATCAATTCCGCACCAATCTGGATGGCTGGAAAGCCACTGCCGAGAAATTCAATAAGATGGGTGAAATCGCCAATAGCCATGGAATCAAATTTGGCTACCACAATCATGCCTTTGAATTTGATAAGATGGAAGGTCAAATTCCCTATGATTTGTTGCTTAGCCAAACGGATCCTTCACTGGTGACTTTTGAAATGGATACCTATTGGGTAACACGTGGTGGACAAAAACCGCTTGACTATTTCAGAAAATATCCCGGCCGTTTCGAATTATGGCATATCAAGGACATGGTAAAAACTGAAGATATGTTTTTTGCCCCTGTTGGAAGTGGACGAATGGATTTTGCCAGTATATTTGCTGAAAAAGAAACAGCAGGAATGAAATATTTCTTTGTAGAACAGGACAGTTTCAAGGGCATGGACCCCATGGAAAGCATTGAAATGAGCTATAAATATTTAAGTCAGTCCAAATTTTTGTAGTTGATTGTTAAGTTAATTAGTATTAACCCCCGCCGGAAAATTACCTCACACCTTACCCGGCGGGTTTTTTATTGTCTTTTTTTTAATTCCAGGTTCCAGGTTCCAAATTTCAAGTTCAAGGTTGGGTGCCGATTGAAGGCTACACATTCTTTAACTTTAAACTTTGTAGCTGCATCCAGATCGGCACGCAACTTGGAACTTGAAACCTGGAACATGAAACTTATTTCGTTACCCCCGGCCAATCATCTGTTCTGAATGGATTGGTAGGAAGTCCTTCCTTGTTGTAAAGATTCAAATCGTCGGGATTGTTGGCCCAGGCGAAGCGAACTGCAACTGGATTTTTAACTTCATCTGAATACACCACTACCGTGTGATCACTGGTAATGGTTGCTTTAGCCCATACAAATTTGTGGTCGGCATCTGCAATTGAAAAGCAATTGAGATATCCGTATTTGTCATTGGTGACTAAGCCGCTACCTGTTTCAGTGAAATTGATAATTGCTTTGTTTCCTTCAATCTTGACTGACTGGTACATGGGCCCAGAATACACAATATTCTTTCCATAGGTTGTTTTTAGCGCTGCCAAGGCCAATCTTTTACCAACATCTTGTTTGTTTTTAGGATGAATGTCGCCAGCTTCTCCCAGATCGATGGCCAAGGCCATTCCTGTTTTTGGCAAAGCAAGTGTTTTGGTTTGTGCTTCACGTAGTTCGGCCCATGCACTTTCGCTTGGTTGTGCGGTAGGTGCCATAAAGTTAGCCAGAGAAACAAAGTAGAAAGAAAGATCTTTCTGATTCCAATGGGTCCGCCAGTCGTTAATCATTTCAGGGAATACACGCTGATATTGTTTGGCACGATCAGCATTTGATTCACCCTGGTACCAAATGGCACCTTTAATACCGTAAGGAATAATCGGGTTTAGCATCCCGTTAAAGAGCAGGGTAGGGAAGTCGTTGGGACCAATTTCTGCAGAACCAATCTGTGCTTCAGTTATTTTAAACTTCCATTTGTCGGATAAACTCATTTGTTTATCACCAACTTGAAGGTATTTGTCAGCAGCATCACCAAATAAACCACCACCGCCGCCGGTGTCTTCCACCCGAATGGCGATTACGTTTTTACCTGGTTTCAGTGTATTGGCAGGAATCGTATAAACCCTTTTTTCATTGTAATTTTTAATCGATCCGATTTTTACCCCGTTGATCCATGTTATGTCATTGTCGTCAATGGTGCCAAGATTGATTTCGTTGGCCTTTTTAGCCTGATCACCAGTCAGTTCAATTGTTTTGCGATACCATGCAATTCCATCAATGGATGGATATCCGCTTTCTTCCCATGTTTTTGCAGGATTAATTTCTGCCCAATCTCCATCATTCATTGCCTGGTCAGCATAAACAGCTACACCGTTGACCAATCCAGCATCTTTCACCGGTACTTCCTTTAATACAGCCTTGATGGCTGCCATTTTCTGCTCGCGGTATTTGGCCATGTCAAAACCGGCGAGCTCTTGTAATTTGCCCTTGAAATCAGGATCATTTTCAATGGTTTGCCTGCTTGACCATGTTTCGGCTACTGTACCGCCCCATGAAGTGTGAATCAATCCAACGGGAACTTTTAATTCATTGTTCAGGTAGCGTCCAAAGAAGAAGCCAACGGCAGAAAAGGCCGGTGCATTCTCTGGTGTGCAAACCAGCCATTCACCATTGTCCAGGTCTTCAACCGGCATCTGAGCTACTTTCTTAGTAACGGTAAATAAACGTATGTTTGGAAAATTGGCATCTGCGATTTCCTTTTTTGCATTGATGGAATTTTTCAGCGCGAATTCCATGTTCGACTGTCCTGAGCAAACCCATACTTCTCCAATGAGAATGTTATCAAAGTGGATTGAATTTTTTCCCTTGATGGTCATGTCGTACGGACCTCCAAAATCGAGCAAAGGTAATTTTGCCGACCATTTGCCTGCTTTATTTGCTTTTACCAAGATGGTTTTACCGGCGAAACTGATACTTATCTTTTCACCTTTATCAGCCCATCCCCAGATAGGATTTTCCTGACCCTGCTGCAACACCATGTTGGAGCTGAAAATGCGGGCTGTTTTTACATTGGCCTCCGATGAAATTACCACCGACCAAAATAGAACAAAGGCAAGTGCTGCCTTGTAAATGAAGTGATTCATGATTTATTGGTTTTAGTTTGATTCAATATGCAAAACTTGGAATTTTATTTGTAAAAACTACCATTTAACAATGATTATCATTCAAACAATTCATATATTTATTTATTGGGATCAGATTTAACCGATCGGCATACTGCTACTTCGATTACTGGATTTAATAACGTATGCTTTCAACCTAAATTCGACCCTTTGTTTCCCGAAAGGTAGTCATTTCAAAGGTATAATGCTAATAATTTGGCGATTTTTACATTCGTTTTGAGTGATTTTCTGTAGGAGCGTTTTCAATTTTCCTTCAGAAATTCCAAGGTACTGATCACCCTTGCGAACGAACCATCGAGTGCACTCATAAAGGCAGCCTGAACATTTGGTGCTTCCACGACTTGGTCATTAAATATCAAATTCTTCGTTGCACAGGCATCATGAATCAAGGTAACGGGGTATCCCAAATCACAGGCAGCACGGGTGGTAGTATCGATACACATGTGACTCATGGCTCCGCAAATAACCAATTCATCAATATTTTGCGACTTCAGTATTTCAAGCAGGTTAGTCTTCCGAAAGCTGTTGGGGAAATTTTTTTGAACAATGCACTCATCATTCAAAGGTAGAACCGATGGGTGAATTTCAACACCATGACTGCCGGGAACAAAAAAGCTCGCATTGCTCTTGGTCGCAAGGTGTTGAATATGAACCAGCGGCCAATTTCTGTTCCTGAAAAGTGAAAGCAAAAGGGCTGCATTTTCTGAAGCTGCTTCCATGTGGTATAGCTCCATTTTCCCTCCGGTGAAATAATCATTCTGGATATCAATAAGCAGCAGCAGTTGGTTTTTCATAAGGTCAGCTTAAAAGTTGAAAGCCAAAAGTACAAAATCGTATATATAAAAGGGTAGGGGTTTACAAAATATGTTTTAATACTTCTTCTCTTTTCTGCCGGGAAATTGGGATGCTGCTCCCATCAGCCATGGCAATGTAGCCGCCGTCAGTTTTAATGTAAGCCGAAATCTTCCTGCAATTGATCAAATGCGATTGATGGGTGCGTAAAAAATTGTGGTGTTCAAGTATTTCCTGGTAGTCTTTGAGCGTTTTACAAACCAGGTATTCCTTTTTGCCCTCCAGAAAAATACGGCTGTAATTACCGTCAGCTTCCAGGCGGATGATCTGGTTGATGGCAATGAATTCGATTTTATCGGCCAATGGCAGAGCGATCCGTTTTTCATCCTCTGATCGGTCAATATTGGCAACCAGCTCAGTTAGCCGTTGGTTTTCTTTCTTCCGTGTAATTTGTAGCTGTGCTTTTTCAACCGCCTTTGACAACTCGAAAATATCAATGGGCTTCAAGATATAATCGATGGCACAAAACTTAACAGCCTGAATGCCATACTGGTCAAATGCTGTCACAAATATGACTTCGAAATTCTGGTTGTTGGTTGCCTTTAACAAATCAAATCCTGAACCGCCAGGCATTTCAATATCCAGGAATATCAAGTCAGGAGATTGTTGTTTAATCAGCTTTAGGGCTTCGGTTGCCGATGTCGCCTCGCCAATAATTTCCACCTGTTGGCAATATTCTTTTATCAAATCGCGCAGGTTGTTTCGGCTCTTGGGTTCATCGTCAACTAGGATACATTTAATTTTCATAAGTTAATCAATTGGAATAATGAGCGTTGCAAGTGTTCCGGGGGCCATTTGGTTGTTTTTGACAGTCAGTGTTGCCACTTTTCCGTCTAAATTTAAGATGTTAATCCGTTCTTCTACCAATTTAAGGCCAAATCCTTTCTGGCTGAGTGTATCTTTTGTTTGCGGAGAAAGTCCAAGTCCATTGTCGGACACATCAATACAGAGATTCCCATTATGGCGTTTAACCTGGATGTCCAATTTTCCCAATTCGCCTTTGCCGGATAGACCATGTACAACCGCATTTTCTGCCAATGGCTGAATAATCATGCCAGGGATTTCAATTAAATCGACATTCACATCTGGATCAATGCTGATCCCAAATTTGAATTCGAATCGCAATTGCTCCAGTTGACAATATAGCTCAACAGCCTGGAGTTCGTCGGACAAGGAGATTTTTCCTTTTTCAGAATTATTGAGTACCCCGCGCAGCAATACAGCAAATTTCGACAAATAAATATTCGCCTCTTTAAATTGGTTGCCGTTGATGAGCGACTGAATGGAGTTCAAGGCATTGAAGATGAAATGTGGATTCATTTGCGAACGGATGGCCTTTATTTCCAGCTCTTTAATTCGACGCTTGGCAGCTTCCTGCTTTTTGATGCGCCGGATTCTTGATTTGTAAATCCACAAGCCAATCAGAACGGTGAAAAGGATGGAGCCGAAGCTCCACCCTGCAGTTTTTACCATGGCTGTTTTTTCAGCCTTCGAATAACGCTTTGTCTCAATTGTTTTCCTGAGAGACTTTTCAAAACCAGAAATACTGCCCTTGTATTTATGAAACGATGGGTCTTCCGCATTGTTTTCCACAATTCGGAACCATTTGTCGAGCATGAAAATTTTGGTTTGTTTTATTGGGAATTCAGAGACTATATTTTTGTCAGCAAGTCTAATTATGGTAACGTTTGGCTTTTGATGAATTGGATTCAATATCTTTTTTACATCATAAAATGGAGTAGTTATGGCAAATATAAAGTTTACCTCTTCAGGTGCGAATTTATCGATAATCTCTTGAAAATCATTCATGTCTGAACTGATAATGCTTAGAAGAATCAGGCAAATTGGTTTTCCCTTGAATTTATTTAGATCAAAAATCGAACTATCTTGCAAAACAAATGAGTTAATCGGGAATGTACGGCCGATTCCAAATTGAATTGCCATTTCATGAATTTTCTTTAATGGCTCTACTAGAACCGGATCTCCACAATTGTTAATAAAATCCTGGTAGTAAGGCTCAATCAACTGGTTGTCCATGGCTCCATGTGTATATTCCATTTCAATAGCACCCGCAATTTGCTTGTATAATGGATATCCTCGCAGAGAAGCCAGAGAAAAGAAGTAATTCTGGTTGAAGCTCTGGAAAAATAGTTCGCCAATGGGCCAACCTATTCGTTTTTGTTTGAATCGTTGAGCTTCGGAAATAAAAATCTGGTACGAAGTATCCCATTCAAAGGGATTCATTAAAACAGGTAATGTATCTACTCCAAGAAAGAAATCAACTGGAAAATCTTTCATTGTTAAGACATTGGTATTTAATTTATTACCCATAGATCTTCTACTCCCTTCATATATCTTTAATCTTTCAGCAGCTAAGAAGTAATTCCAGGCCCTTCTGAAATACTCCACACACGCATCAGAAGCCTTACCCTGATAACTGTCAATCAGCTTATTGACTATTTTATCAGTTTTCTGACTAATGGTAATTATAGATTCATGCCCTTGGTCAAATGAGGAATAAATCAGGTATTGATCTATTTTAGTGGAAAGCATGGTGTTATATTGTGCTCTTCCCAAATGGGACCCATGCTCTTCCTTCATTTCGGAAATGTCTTCCTCTTGATTTTTAGTATGGTTGTCTATCGGGGCTAATTGATGTGCCAGATACTTGATGGGTGATAAATTTAATGTGTCGCCCGGCTCCAAAAAAGTTGTTAGGGTTTTCTTCCCAACAGTCAGTCTAAGATGAAATGGTCTTTTCAGGAAAATAGGACAGTTAAACGAACCATCCTTGTTCGTTTGAAATTGTTTTGAGGTAAAATATGATTCAGAATAGGAACCCACCATGTTAATACGAATCTCCTGATTAATTTGATCTTCCATTTTCCCCTGAATGATCGTATTGTTTGGTAAAGGGAAAGATGCATCTGTTAGAATTAATTTCATATCAGGCAGCTCAATTAAAAATGGGATATTCTGATCTGTAATTTTTCGAATCCTATTGGAGGATGAATCAGGAAGCAACAGATAATTTGTAATCACACTAACCATTAGCGAATCCATTGTATCATCTGAATAGGTATATAGAGAAGCAGACCCATAGGAAGAACCAATTGCGATAAGTTCAATTTTTGATGATTTATTATCTTTGAAAGGTTCATAATTAACAAGCTTTCCCAAAGGCGTAAGCTCTAAAGTGTATTGATTTTTTTTCTCCGGGCTCGTTTTATTTTCTTCAAATGATGGATAATATGAATCATAGCCGTAACTTTTGGAGCTATATTTTGCTCTTTTACTAAAATGTTCAAGACTAACCTGGTACACTTGATTTTTATTCTGCAATTGCTTCTTTAACTCATAGCGCAGGAGGTAATTGGTAATTCCTTTGTCACGATTGTTTTGTTCAAGTCCCATCTCAAACCAGTCACCTACTTTTAGGGCAAACCGGCCTTCTGAGTTTTGTGCAATCAGGTGGGTGGATAAGAACAACAACCAACCAAATAGTAGTGTAAATGTGGTTTTTTTCATTGCTTTCAAAGATTTAAAATTTATAGTTCAAAAGCAAAGATCATCATAGATATTTTTACACTTAAGGGTGATTTAGTAAACAGCAGGTCTGGCCTACTATTTGGGAATTTAACTCCATATTCCAGCCAAAAACCATACTTTTGTATTTTCCAAAAAATCATCTTATGCCTGTTATCGCTCTTGAAAAATGTACCCGCTGTTTAAAATGTGTCAAGGATTGCCCGGCCAGGGCCATTACCATCGAAACTGGTGAAATTGCCGATACCTGCATTCATTGCGGCCATTGCGTCGCTATCTGTCCTGAAATGGCCGTACAGCCTGATTTTGGTGATATTTATCCACTTCAGGTCTCTTCAGTGACTGCTCAGGAGTTTCAAAATCTGACTGCTGGAATACGCACCTGCAGGAGTTATCAAGCAAAAGAAATTCCCGATCAAACATTGCTTCAATTGGTCGATAACATGAAGCATTATCCTTCGGCCAGCAATGCCAGACCCGTTCAAGTTACCATTGTACGTTCCCCTGAAAAGGTAAAACTCCTGAACGATCTGACTGCCAATGCACTGATCCGTATGTTTTCCTTCATCACTTCGCCTGTAATAGGTCTTATGATCCGGCTTTTTGTCCCTTCAATGGACATCCTAAAACTGAAAAGGTATAAGAATTCTTTTGTGGAGTTAAAAAAGACCAACGATTCATTGATCTGTCATCATGCACCGGCCGTCATGTTGTTTCATGGACCAGCTTCCAAAACCGGGATGCTAGAAGTTGATGCCAATATCTGGGCGACCTACACCTCGATTTATGCCAACACCCTGGGACTGGGAACTTGTTTTAATGGATTTATTGTAAAAGCAATGGGGAAGAACAGCAAGCAAAATCAGAAATTTGGCTTGCCTGTCAACCATGCGGTTTATGCGTCCTTACTCATCGGCTACCCGAAAGTAAAATATAAAAATGAAAGCTCGCGTAAATCTCCTGAAGTGGTTTTGTTGTAATTGATAATTAACTCAAGGCCATAGCGATTGAAACACCTATAAATGTGCCAATTACATAACCCAATATCCCTACCAGGATTCCCGGGGTGATCAATTTCTTTTGGCCAAGCGAAGCGGCCATGGGGGCTGCAACCGATGGCCCCATGATGTTGGCTGCCGACGAAATAATCACTTCATAGACATCGAATTTGAAAAGTTTGGACAGCGAAACCAGAAATATAAAATGGAAGAACATGATAATCAGGTAAAAGCCAAGTACTGCAGGTCCAACGTGCAACATATCCCCAAGGTTGGTTGAAGCCCCAATGGCTGCCAGGAAAACATACATCATCCACAAGCCGATGGCAAAGGCTGTATCTTCAAGCTTTTTGAGTCTTTTGGGAAATAGGTTGGCCATTAATACAGCCAGTACCGTAATGATCAAAATACTTGTACTCATGCGGGTAGCATATACTTTCTGAATTAGATCTGAAATCAGGCTACCTGCAGCGGCTATCAGAGCTGCAATCAGAACCGAAATGGCCATGCGTTCCATGGTCATAGGGTAAGTTAACTCATTCGGATCACGCTCAGCAAGATCCTGATTTTCAAGCTTTGGCTTGACAAAGAATCGCGCCAGGAATGTCATCGAAGGAACAGCAAAAAGCATCAGGATATAGGCATTGGCTGCAAAGTTATCGACCGCGATGGTGGCTGAAAACAATGGGTGCGTGCTGAAATTCATGATTTCGCCTGTGGCTATAAAGTTCATACTCCCGCCTATCAGGGTGGCCGAAATGACTCCGGCAACATTACCCGAGTCTGCCCCCAGGTCAATGATGTAAAATGCCAGGAAGCTTCCGAGTACTACCCCAAGAGCTCCAATCAGAAAGGCAACCAATAGCTTTCCGCCTTCCCTGATGATGCGTGTAATGTTGGATCCCATCAACATCATTGGAATGGACAAGGGGATGAAATAGCTGAATATCAATTCGTAAACATCCACCTTCAATTTAGGATTGGAAGCTACCGGTACTACCCCCGACATGGATAGAACGGACATCACAATCATGGTGACCAGGATCCCAGAAACCTGGCCCAGCCATTTTTTGTGCTCCGACCAAATTCCCAATGCCGCCGCAGCTACAATTACAGCAAAGAGTACCAGATGACTTTCAGGACTGATCAATGACATATGCTAGTTTTTGGTTGGCTAAGATACCTGAAATTATCAATAAACTGTATTATGAGGGAACTCAAATACGTCGTCAGTGAAAGATTTAAAATATTTTTTGATGGTATGTTACTTCCAGGAATCGGGTAACATTTCGGCCTTGGAATGGGTTGACAGGGAATAAAAAAAGGAAAGAAGGACGGGAAATGAATCCCGGTTCCTCGATCCTTGTAGGTATGCTTTTATAATTTTTTTAAACCAATCCTTGATAAATAAGTGCTTCTGGCCAATTTAGGATCAGCATCAAGTGCGATATAAATGATTGTTTTGATATCAATTACAACTGCCTGCATCTTTGTAAGATCAGGAGAAGTATAATTATTCGGTTTCTTCTCGTACATTGCCATGTCGATTTCAATTAAATGTTATATTTATACTAAAATGATATTTATAAGTAATGGGCTTCTTAACAGCCTTTTATGTCGAATTCCAATTGGATTGAAATTGTATAAAAGACACTTACCCTCTTAAAAATTTTAAAGGGCAAATGTAGCTATAAAAATCGATATAGTCAGATTTTTAAATATATAAATTAAAACATTGAAAATAAACCGAAATACCTCGATAATTATTCTTAAATTTGTAGCATTAATTAATAATTCAATTTATGAACAACGGAACAGTAAAATTTTTTAATGAATCGAAAGGATTCGGATTCATTAAAGACGCAAATTCAAGTAAAGAATATTTTGTGCATTCAACCGGACTTAAGGATAGTATCCGCGAAAACGACGAAGTAACTTTTGATTTGGAAGAAGGAAAAAAGGGAATTAATGCCGTAAATGTGAAACTGGCTTAATTTTTACTCTTATAAAAATTTAAAATTTTAAGTCCTGCCTTATGGCGGGACTTTTTTTGTTTTAAAGAATTCTAAAATAAGAAATTATCCGAATACGGCCAATCACCCGATTACGGCCAATTGACCAATTTCTGGAATGTTCGAACCAATCAAAAGGGCTCCGAAATTAGCATATTTCAACTTAACACTTTCCTAAAACAGATGCCAATGGTTGGCAGTGGCAAGTAATTCTGTATTCCCAACAGAAACCAAACCAACGATCCCAGTGGTATCAAACCTGGATGGAGGCAAAAACAATTCATACCATTCATTTAAGTCCTCGGGCTTCGATTCCATCTTGACTTTTCTAATGTCAAATACACTAGCCTCCCATTTGCTTTATGACAAGCCTGGCGACTCCATTTAATCAGCCTTCAAACAATAAATTTTGAGCTGCTGGGTATGGAGATTATTCGAAGATTATTCGAAGGTTATTCGAAGGTTATTCGAAGATGCTTCGATCGTGTTCGAACAAACATCGAATAGCTTTCGAATAAGATTCGAATAACTTTCGATTAACCTATATACCCAGCAGTTGGCCTGGAAGTATTTCATCCATACACATGGATTGTAGAATGGCCATCTGATAAGGTCGCAGTTGCAGCTCCCGGGCTCAAAGCATGGGCCACCCATCCAACAAAGGAACGGGGAGGAAAATAAGTCGAGAGGAAGAAGAATACTTTAAGGGAGAAAAAAATAAACAAGTAATCGGGAATCGACCTACGGCCTGGTAAAATTGACTTGCCAGTGGTCGTTTAAGTCGTTTGAAAGCATAGATGGTTAGTGGATTTCATCCATAGGATTCAAGCCTGATTCCAATAGGGTAGACTTAGCTGGAACTTACATTCTTAAAAAGATCTGCAATTTTCACGGTTTTATTATTCACCAACGGATTAGCCCAAAAGGGAATGGATAAAATGTAGGCGAGCGTTATAAACAGAAACAGCATGGCTGAGCGCAATCCAATCTGGTCGCCTATCCAGCCGATGATCAGTGGGACCAAGGCACCCCCGAATATCCCTGAACATAGAATGCCAGAAAATGAACCATGATGTTTGTCCACCGAATTGAGGGCCAGTGAAAAAATGATGGAAAACATGACGGAGAGGAAAAATCCGGCAGTGGGGAAGGCCCAAAGCGAAATTGCGGCAGGACCGAATAAGGCCATTCCAACGGTTATCATGGCCAGCAAACTGAATATTTTCAATACGATTTTAGAATCAACCAGTTTTAATATCAGCAGGCCCAGTAGACATCCTACCGACATCAGGCCCCAAAACCATGCAATGGCAGATGCCCCTTCCACTTCAGGACTGAATCCGTGGTAGGTATTTAAAAATTTACTCATCCAGTTGGCCAGCCCTTGTTCGGTTCCCACATAGGCCATAATTCCAAGGAAATACAAAATGACTTGTTTCTTTTTAAAAAGCTCAAGGTAACTTTGGACAGCGCCCGCTTTTTCATCTTCCTTTAATTCCACTTTGGGAAATTGAACGAAAATGACCACCAAAAATATGCTTAAAAGGATGACCGAAAAAATCCAGTACAATGAACTCCATGGAAGATCCTTGGGTATTAACAAACTCAAGGTGTTGATAAACAAGTTGCCATCACCCTGATAATCTTTCAACTCGCGCATCAGGTAGGTAAAAACAAATGGGCTTACAAACGAGGCGGCCCCAAAAATAAGCTGTGCCAGTACTGAGTTAAAAGCAAAATGCTCTTCACCGCCAGCCTCCCGCATCAAGGGGTTGATGATCACCTGAAGCATGGCCATGCCAATGCCCAGGATAAAAAGGGAAGCCAAAGCGATGCTGTAAACCGGGAACAGGGCAAATAGGAACGATCCGATGAAGGTAAATGCAAAGGCAATTAGCATGGAGGATTTTTCGCCCAGGCGTTCAATCATCATTCCAGCGGGAATCGACATGATTCCGTAGGCCAGGAAAAATGAGAATGGAAGGAAGGCCGCCAGGGTCAGGCTTAGCTGGTAATTGTCGATCAAAACCGGCATGATTGGTCCCAGAATGTTGGTTATAAATGATATAACAAACCAGATACACAGTATCAGGAATACAACGAATTTATTTCGTCTCATTGGTCGTTGAATTGGTTCCGGGTTTCAATCATGAGGTTTTAAATGGACATTGCATTACTCTATTGCATCTTTTTCGATCAGGCAAATCACATTTGGATGTAACCAGAGGAAGGATGCAGGCACTAAATTGGTTATTTTTTTTGATAAAAACTTACTGACAATGGCTTTCTTTTGGTGACCGTTGATCAAAATGAGTATTTTTTTAGAATACAATATGTCTGCCATCCCAAGGGTTAAACCATAGGGCGGTTTTACTTGCATTTCCGAAGCCATGGGATGCTCCAGCGAGATGGCCGAAAGCTCTGCAATGTGGCAATTGGGGTTCAGGAAATCGGCAGGCTCGTTAAAGGCCAGGTGCCCATTCATTCCAAGTCCCAGGATACACAGATCAATCGGACCTTCCTGATCCAGTTTATCCTGAATATTCTGACATTCCAGTAAAGGATCAGCCGGGTTACTGTAAAAACCATTGTACCTGGATCCTGAAATCTGCAGTGGCTGAATCAGGTGAGCCTGCAAATAGGATTCACAGGTGGCCGGGTGATTCATGGGTATTCCACCCCATTCATCCAGTTTAAGAACGCGCAACTGTGCAAACAAGTCCTCGTTTTTCTGATATTCTTTGCCAAGAAGATCATACGTTTCAGTAGGGCTTCCCCCGGTGGCGGTACAAAGCAAAAGGTTTTTTTTCTTTTCTATTTCCTGAATAATAATGTCTCTTGCTTTCCGGCTTAACTCCTCGTAGGTATCTATGATATCAATTTTCATATTTTTCAGTTTTAATGATTGAATCAATGCATCCAGAATGCATCTGGATGCATTGATTCAGTTACCAATAGGTTTAAAAATTAATCAAATTTTCAAATCGCCCCAGCCTTTTCTGTAAGTTCGTTTTACGAACTGGTTGGCTTGTTCGAAATTAGTAATCCGCATGTTAGGGCCATCCCATTTAAAGTTGATATACCTGCCGGGGAAGTCGAAGCCTTCCATTTCGCCGTAAACAGGGTCTTTTCTTTTAATCTTTTCGCGGATATTGAAACTACGTAAGATCAAGTTTCCCATCAGAACAGTCTCGGTAAGCGGACCTGCATAGCCTTCGAAAGGAGAATCGACTTCCGCTTTTCCGTAACCTGCAATACAGGCATCAATCCATTGCCAGTAATGACCGTCCATATCGCCTTCAACACGTGGGTATTTTTTGGGAATATTGACCTGCTTGTTGAGCGAAAGTGGCAGCAATACCGGGCTGCGTCCACCCCAGCCACAGGCTGCTTTGCCTTTGGTTCCAACGAATAAAGTACTTCCTTCATAATCGTTCAGGCCGGTAAAATCGCCCAATATTGTATTCATGTTTCCTTCACCCTCCAATTCAACGGGTCGTTCGGGAGTGATCCCGCCATCCATCCAGTAGAGATCAAGGTTCTTTCCGTTTTTCAGCTTGTACTTGAATTTAATCGAGCTGGAAACAGGCCCGCTATCAGGATATTGGGCTTCGGAGAAGATTCCATCGTAAAGGGTGCTGGCACTGCCTGAAACTTCGGTAGGATAGCCCAATTCAAGTAATTTGAAGGGTGGTCCCATGATGTGGCAACCCATATCCCCCAGGGCGCCTGTACCGAACTGCCACCAGCCACGCCAGTTAAAGGGCACTAGATTTTCAATGTAATTGGTTGGTTGTGCAGTCCCGAGCCACAAATCCCAGTTCAGTTCTTTGGGCACCTGTGGGCTAGTTTTAGGCCATGGAATTCCCTGTGGCCACACCGGGCGATCGGTCCAGCAATACACTTTTTCAATTTCACCCAGTACTCCCGCTTCAATCCATTCGCGTAAGGTTCTCATTCCCTCACACGATGCACCCTGGTCGCCCATTTGGGTTACCACTTTATATTTAGTGGATGCTTCCGTTAAAATGCGGGCTTCAAAAATGTCATGTGATAAAGGCTTCTGCAGGTATAAATGTTTTTTCAACTGCATGGCACTCAAGCCTACAATGGCATGATTGTGATCGGGGATGGCCACTGTAACAGCGTCGAAATTCTTGCTTTCCTTATCGAACATCTCGCGCCAGTCATGGTAGAATGGTGCATTCGGATACTCCTTCCGGCGAGGGGCTGCCATGCGGTCGTCCACATCGCACAGATGGGAGATCACGGCATTCTTTTTCGGAGTCTTCATGAAAGTCTGAATATCGGCCGCTCCTTCGCCTCCACAGCCGATGGCGGCAATGTATAGTTTATCACTCGGTGGAACATGCCCAAGCCCGCCAATGGTAAAGCTTGGTAGAATGGTTATCGCGGCTGCACCGGTGGTAGCCATTCCAACAAATTTTCTTCGTGAAATATCGTTTGAACCTGGTTTTGCGTGTTTGTTTTCCATGGTATGTAGTTAGAGTCGTTCTTTGAAAAGACTTGGTTTATTTATTCGATTTGCTCTTCCCGGCTTTTGGCAGAGGTTTCACAGCAACTTCCTTGAAGAAAACAACATCCTTATCGCCATGATTTTGAAGGCCCATGTATCCATATTCAGGACGTGGTCCGCGATAAGGTTCAAAGTCAAATTTGCGTTCAGGAACCGGGTCTCCTTCTTTAAAGTCGTTTACCTTTACGCCGTTCAAGTAAACAATGGTCCGCAACCCGTCCAAAGTAATATCCATGGTATTCCATTCAGGACCTGGTTTGCCTGTTTTGGCCAATGGTTTGGTCAGCGAATAAAGCATTCCGGTGTAGTGGTAATCATCTTCATCGGAGAGTTCGGGTTGGTTGTCAATCTGGACTTCGTAGCCATAGAAAACAGGCATCCATTCTTCATAGGGTTCAATCGGGATCCTGATAAAAACCCCTGAATTGCTGTTTGTTTTTTCCATTTTAAACTTCACATGAATGATGCAATTGCCAAACTTTTCACCCGTCCAGTATAATAAACCCATGCCACCATGTCCCCTGATCATCCCGTCTTCCACTGACATGGACCCAGGGCCTACGTGTTTCCAACCGGTGAGGTCTTTTCCGTTGAACAATTGTCTCCATTCGCCCTTGGTATCTGTCTGCTGAGCCGTTTGACGGTCAGAAGCTTTCTGCTTTACTTTTGCCGGCTGGCCATTGGTGAATGCACATAATAAGATGATTCCCAATAAATAAAAACTTGCTTTTTTCATGGTTATTAATTTTTAAATTTTCAATCTAAGTTACATAAATTAATGTATAAATTTAGGTCATTCAAACTCCCTGTAAGCGCCAAAATTGGCAAGACGGTCCTCGCCCAATTGATTGGGAATGGTGAGCCGTGGTTCTTTCAGCATATCGCAAATCTGATACCATAAATTGGTTCTAGTATAGGTCTGATGTACTTTCTGAAAATGCACTGACAGCAATAATTTTTTTGCATTTATAGCATCCCCTTGATCGATCAACAACTGAACCCTTCTTTCGAGAATCCACTCATCTTCCAGGGCATCCACCTGATGGAGCCAGTTTTCACGTTCCTTCAATGTCTGCTTTCCCAGATTCCTCAGGGCCTTGTCTCTTTCTACCACGACTTGGGGATGTAATTGAAGCCATCGTTCTTTGATGGAATGATATGCATTTACAGCCCCTGCATTGTTCCCTTCCATCCTCAGCAGCCGGGCAAGTAATGCCTTTGCAATGTCTGTATTACTTTCAGAAAGTATCTTGATGGCTTTTGCAGAGTCTCCACGTCCAGCCAACCAGGTTCCGTAATAGAATTTCCAGGTATCTGCTTTATCAGTGGCTGATTTCTCAATGGCCCAAATAAAAGCCGGCTCCAGATTTTCCATCCCCGAAGGAGCCCAGCAATTCTTTTCAATTTCTGGTGAACCAGGTACTTTGCCCTTTGCCTGATAAGCCTTTTGTAAATCAATCCAACTACTCACGGCGTTCGGTCTTGCCCATTCAAACAGGGGTATTTCCTTCAGTGATCTTAATTTGACAGATGGAACTCTCAAGGCGTAAATATCCATTTGCTGGTCTGTCGGTATCCAGAATTCAGTATGCCAGCGGGTTTCCTTTGGTTGAAGTTCAAGTTTAATGGACTGATCTCCGATTGGACCACCCTGCATTTCAATATAGGGGGCATGGCTGGCTGTACTCAAAGTTGCCCAGGTACTGTCAGCACCCCTGCCATAACTCCACAGTTTCATCCCTGGTGAGATCGCTACATCGGCCACATGATATAAACCGCAGCCAAGTGAAGGGGTGAAAACGCCAAAAGCATTCGCATCACGGGTCTTCCAGAAATAGCCAGTCATCTCCTTGATGTCGGATTCATGGACTGGTCCCTGGCTTTTCCAGTCAATGGTATCAATAACGGATGCATGAGACATTACCTTTCCAGACGGAAAATTGAATTCCGTATCAGGGGCTGATGGCAAGGCGGCATTTGACCATGACATCCAGGGATAAGCCATGGTTCCCGGATTGTAAAAGAGGACCCGTTGGGTGAGGAAATTGTCCTTAAGCCCCAATGAATACTCAACTGACCACTGCATTCCAAATCTCAGTTCACGTTCACCACAGGTCACATACGTGCGGACAGCGGTTTGATCTACCCGGTAAAATACTTTTTCATTCTGTGAGGGAGAATGGGAGATGGGAAAACTGACTTCAATACCACCAGCAACAAAATAGAATCGGGGAAGTATGCGCGTTGGACGAATGACTTCCGGCACATACAATACCTCTTTGCCTGAAGGTTTATGTACCATCGAAGTCACCTTGCCTCCAAGGTCAGGGCAAATGGTCACCCTGATCTGATCATTTTCAAGGACGATAAACTTGTATTTTACAGGCTCCGGCCTGCTGGCCGTTTCCGAATAGCTAACATATGGATATACCCCATTGGGGTCAAAGGCTGTAGGGACAGGACCTGCTGGAACTAACCGATGGGTAAGTATATAATCTTCATATTCAGTGCACATGACCTTTGCAGATGTGCCCTGTCCTGCAACCCCTAACCAGAGGGGGATCAATAAAAAAACCATTCCTATCCTCATAATCCAACTTTTTAAAACTATCGTCCAAGTTCATTGCTGATTTCCTTGATCATCTCATTGCCCTTTGTAACGGCTTCAGTGATTGTTGAAGTTTTGTAATCGCGCTTGCTGTAATCGCGTTCAACGGTAAAAGTAGCTAGATGAGCCTCCAGTGCTGTCATTATTTTCTTTGCATTTTTATTGGTTGATTTGGATACCAGTTCCCTTAAGAGGCGTATCTTTTCACAATCAACAATCCCTTCTCTTAGTTTCTCGTAACGGATACAGCTTGTTCCACCGGGGTACACCATAAAACAATCTCCGGCAGGCCAGGAAACGTGTCTTGCATCTCTCACAGGGTCAGAAGGCCATGCATCGTAGGCCCAACGTAAAAATCCGTCATAGCCATAAGCTGCGGTGTACCAACTGATATATCTTCCCTCTACCGGAGGTGAGAAGACAAAGTTATTTGGTTTGGTAGGATTGCAACAGACGTAATAGGTGGTGGTCAATCCCTTTTCAGAACGTTCCTTCAGTTCTTTCATGCTTGGCTCGCTGGTGATAATCGGTGAATAATCATCCAGTAAGGAAGTAAGTTCTGGATGCCAGTCCCCGGCATAGGTAATTCTCCAGTCTTTCGAATGCTCCTTGATGACTTTGATGGCAGCTAGCGTAACATCCAGCGGATTTTCATTGATGCCCAGGTAGGTTTTCTTGAGCCAGCCTTTTTTCGTCAGGTGGACTTTCAAATCATCCAGGAAAAGATTCCAGAATGTTTTGAATTCCTGTGAAGTGGGTGACCATACAGCATACATATAGTTTCCTGATTTTTCATCCATGTACCTAAAACGATAGCCCCATGGCACAGGCGTGTAGATGGTGATAGCTTCATCAATACCGACTTCCATGGCCAGTTCAACGTATTGATCAAATATTGAATAATTGAATTTCCACGAGCCATTGGTTGTTTTGGTCCAATCGATCATCGTCCCTTCAATGCTGTAAGAGTTATCCGACCATGGTGAATGAACGGCATAAGTGGTAATGTACTTTCCTCCTGCCTCAGCATACAATTTCAGATGCTTTTTAAGTAATGTCTTGTGTTCTGCAGACCAAGGCTCCACATGATAATAGGAGGCTATGACCCAAGGGTTCTGCCAAAGATCCAGGCGAAATTTCCAGTCATGTGGTTTGGGAAGTACCTGTTTTTGAACTGTGACCCCCACCTTTAATACAATCATCCGTCCTTTTTGTGAATTGACTTCAATGGTGCCATTGTAATCGCCCGGTTCTGCTTCTGCAGGAATTTCAAATGAGACCCATACAGGTCTGACAGTATGGCCCGGTAGGTCGAACCGATCAAAGGTCTCGAAACGGTCAGGCATCAGCCAGGCGGTATCCATAGGAGCTCCGCAATCAAACTTTGTCGCATTATAAGGTAGATTCGAAACGACATACCTTACCATATTCAACTTGACGTTCGCCTTGCTGATGGTTTTACCACCGGCATTTACCAGATCACTGGCCCGAAAACGTATTTGTTGCAGGGTGTCGGGTGACCAAACCAGTACCTGTGTATTCAGTCGTTCGCCCCTCCAGGAGGTTCCTTCCCATTTTAAAGCTTCCTGGTTTATAGATGGCACTTCACAGCGTAGGTATAACTCATCGGTTGATCCGAAGGCTGCATGAAGTCCTGGTGTCTGTTTTCCCCAACTTGCTTGATCTGTTGGATGGTCAAAAGTATACTCGGGCAGGTAATGTCCCTGTGGTGCGGGCACTTTAGAAAGGTCGACCTGCCCTTTTTTGAGTTGGGCAAAAGAGACATTCGTTATAATCAGAAATATGAATACTACTATCGATGACTTTCTCATGTTTAATTTCTCTTGGGTTAAAATTTCCACCACAGGAGGTGGATTCAATAGCTATGTTTTAAATGACAGCCCGGCTACTTGTAATCTGCACAACCTATGTTTTTAGATCAGTATTCAATAAAGATACAGTCTATTTTGATAAAATCAATTCGCCTTATCAAGTTCAATAAGATGAATTTCAGCAACGAATCCAACTGTTCGTATCCTAAAGTTAAGATAACAAGTAATGATTGGATATCTAACCCATAAAAAAAACAATAAAGGCTGTATTTCAATGAAGCAACACAGCCTTTATTTGAAGATAAGAGCCTTTTATTTAATAATCAATTTCTGGCTCGTTTTGTAATTATCTGCCAGGGCCTCAACAAAGTAAATACCCTTGCCTAAATGCTTTAAATCGAGCGTTTTCTGGTTGACTGATCCTTTCAGTACTTCTTTATAGACAGCCTGCCCTGCAAGATTGTATACTGTAATTTGCTGAAGTTGGGCTGTATTTGATATTTTAACTGTAACCAGCCCACTGGTTGGGTTTGGGAACAGTGTAAGTCTGTTTGCCATGTTATATTCTGGACTTACACCAGTTCCTACTTCAACAATGATAAAACTTGTTTGAGCAAGCACGCCATATCCATCATTGTAGAACAATCCTGCATAATATTCACCAGCTGGCAGCGGTTTATCGCGACCTACTTGTTCTGGTAGTGTCCCAAAGGGATAGGGAACGCTGAAGGTCATCGTACCATTGGCTGTTACAAGGTAATCCCACACCGTGGAACCAATGGCATAGGGAAGTTCACCCTCGTGATAAATACCGATCCATTCAGTCGTACTACCACTGGAAACGAAAGGATCATTGTATTTAAATTCAAGTGGATCACCCACCTCGAAAGAAATGGCAGGCAATACAATGGAAGGAATATTCAAACCAACCACTTTAAAAGCATAACTGGCCTTGATGTCGAATCCATCGCAACAAAGCAGATAGACCACATAATCACCCAAAGCGAGCGAATTAAGTTCTAAGGTGCTTGAATCGCTTGGGGCATAATTCATTACCAATGCAGCAGGACCTCCGGGAACCTGGCCATTTTTATAAATGCCAATCCTGTCTTTGTTTGAATAGTTATCATCTTTATAATTTACCAAAATGTTAGATCCCAATGGATAAACATCAGCTGCCGTTTTGATATACGAACCTGTTCCTTTTTCCAGAACGTTAAAAACGTCTGAGGTGGAATAATCACTGCCACTGCCTTTTATAACAGCATAGTAAGATCCGCTGGCAAGAACTCCGGGAAAGGATACTTTACCAAACTTGGTAGCCAATAAGCTAAAGATGAATGGATCGCCTGTTGAAGGCTCACCATCCTTATAAATAGCAATGCGGTCACCCGTGGCAAAGTTGGGATCATTGTATGAAAATTCAAGGGTCGCACCGTATGGAAAATCGACCTTTTTTACCGTCACAAAGGCAACCGATGGATCAACTACCTGGAACGTGACGGCAGAAATGCTGTCAAGGCCATCGCAGCAAAGTAAGTAAGCATCATAGCCCCTTGGCTCGAAGCTGGTTTTAAAAGTGATGGTTCCAATTGAATTGGTTATATATTTCGAATCAATGGCTGGATTATCTTTGCTCGGCTTGGTGCCTTCCCGGTAAATGGCAATCTTGTCAGTGGCCGTAAATTTTGGGCTGATATAGGAAAACACGATTGAATCTCCCTGGACAAAAATAGGGTAGGAGGTAGTCAGTGAAGGAGCTACAATACTAAACTCGGCGGAAGTGGCAACGATGTCATACCCATCGCAGCACAACAGATAGGCAATGTATTTACCCGGTCCATGGATCGGTTTTAATTTCAGGGTGCCCGTTGCGCTTTTGATGTAGTCCCAGGAAGTAGATTCAGGACCACCACCTGGGGTTTCACCTACCTTGTAAATCCCAATCCAATCCGTTGAATTGAATCCAGGTCGGCTAAATGTAAAACTAATTGAATCCTGGGGTAAAAAAACCGGTCCTGATACGGTAAGAGACTGGGCATTTACCCGGGTCCCTATACCCATGAGCATTAGAAAGCTCCATAAAACAATGTAAATACGTTTCATAATGAAGATTTTAAGGTTAATCAGAAAAAAAATATTTTAATTATCATTTCCATTCCTCAGATTTTTCTTTGATCAGAATGAAATGTTGTAATAAACCAAATGAATGAATCAAGTGGCATTTTTAAATGAAAAGTGCTCCGTTGGTCTTGAAATTGATCCCCGGATCCAATCTTTCTATTCTTTCAGAGGGTTCCAGTATTCCCGGTTTTTTAATCCTGGAATTATTTTTGTGTTTTTACAGTTCGATGAATCTACTCTCTTTCCTATTCGATCTGTCAAAAGCCTGAACAGATGGATATATTCCCTTTGATAAAAGTCGAATTAATAGAACTACTACAAATATATTACAAATATTTTAGTTTCGCAACGTTTCGTAAGTAAATTTTAAGTATCTTTCGTTTAGTTTTTAATGAGGTGATAGGTTTCATGGATTGCCTACGATTCAAATGGTCAATTTAATTGCTTAGAAATTATCATCCATAAAAAATTGATCAAAAGCAAATACCCGCATTGATTCTAATTTTGTTATTATTACCGAAAAATTGATAGAATTAAATCATTTGAATGATGGCTATAACTCAAAATATTTCAACTGTTGAAAGAAGAAGGATTATTACGGAAGAAATTCATAAAAATAAACAGGTAGACATTTCACAGTTGAAGAATCTTTTCGATGTCAGTGAAGTTACCTTGAGAAAGGACCTGCGTTACCTGGAAGGGAAGAACGTCCTGATTCGTTCAAGAGGGGGTGCCATGTTATCGGTGAAAGTTGGCGAAGACTTATCTGTTAAAAAACGAATGGTTCTGAATCTGGAGCGCAAGAAATCGATTGCCCGGGAGGCCCAATCACTCATCAAAGAGGGCGATACCATTATCCTTGACTCCGGCACTACGCTCATGCAGCTGGCCTCTCATCTTGAAAAAATCCGCAAACTCACCGTAATCACCAATGCACTCGATATTGCCATTAAATTATCAGAATTCAATAACCTGAAAATAATCGTTCCCGGTGGTATCTTTCGAAAGAAATCATGCTCACTGGTGGGGGTGACAGCAGTTGAAAACTTTCACATCTTCAGGGCCGACAAATATTTTGTAAGTGCCGATGGAATTGATCGGGAAGGACTTTTTACCTCCAACCTGGAAGAAGGCCAGATTGCAAAAATCATCATGTCAAATGCCAAGGAGAACATTGTCCTGGTTGATTCCAGCAAATTCGATAAAAATGGAATTATCAATTTCGCCCCCCTTTCAAAAATTCATACCTTGGTGACTGATGAAAATATACCCGATAGCTATCTGAATCATTTGAATGAAATGGGAATCAAAGTGATTGTGGCAAAGATATAACAGCGAAAGGCATAGCTTGCAAATAGAAGTCAGGGTCGTGCAAGTCTAAACAATGGGTGATATAATAAGACTATTCCCTTTTTTTTAAATTGCAATGTATCTTCAATTACACGATTGGCGGCCTTTCATCCCATTTATGGAAATGAATTGACCTCAGTGACCTATTTCACTGTTTCGGTCCTGGGACAACCCATATTTAACCATAGTTACCTCACAATGGTTATTCCACATTGGACCTGCTGTATATAATTATATAGATTATTTTTCTTCGCTACCAATGTCGCTGAAGCTTTCTATACCAAACATCTCCCATACCTCTTTGTGACCTATTTGCTTTGGAACGAAAAGAGATACCTCCAATGGTGATTGTACCTGATGAAATAGGGTATTGAAGGCATATATCTGATACTTTTCTGATACTCATCTGTAACCTTTCTGTATGGTGAGGTTACAGAAAGGTTACAGATGAGTTACACATGGGTTACAGATGATAATGACAGAGGGATAGGAACAAGGAAGGAGAATACCTGCCAGCCGACCCCATGCCTCTATTGCTCCAATCGACCTATTAGCTTTTACACGACAATAGATATTGTGGCCTGTGGCAAGCCCTGCCCGAGCAAGGGTTAGACTGGCGGGGAAGGGAGAGGGGTGAAATTGAATGGGGATTCGATTCAAGATTTCTGGAATAATTGCAGCAGCTTCTTCAAAATAATTTTCAGATTGCTTACCGGGATATTTTTCATATCGGTTAAACTACGAATTTTAATCCGTAGAATAAGTACCATGGATCAGGTACATGGAATTGAATATTAATGATATTGAACTCAATTTAGTTGTGAAATTTACAAAATATATCGTAATTTCTTTTATTTTTACACATAATTCAATGGGTTAAAATACCAACGAACTAAAAACCTAACCGTGAACCTGGCAAGTGAAGAAATACTGCATAAGATCTTATCTGGTGACGAGTCGTCGTTTGAGAAAGTTTACCGATATTATTATCCACGGTTAATTTATTTTGCAAAACAATATCTCCTCGATACGGAAGCTTCAAAAAACATTGTTCAGGATGTTTTTACTGAATTATGGGATCACCGGAATACCCTTCATACGGATACAAACCTGCAAGCCTGGCTATTTACTGTGACCAAGAACAAATCCTTGAAAACGATCAGCCATTTGAAATCGAGGCAACATTACGACAATTATATTCTATCCAGGCAGTTGGACGTAAACTTCAAGGCTTTGTCTGATTTCGAAACCAGTCATCTGGTGTTTGAAGAACTACAAATACAGGTGCAGAAAGCATTGGATAAATTAACGCCTGCATGCCGTAAGGTCTTCGAGATGAGCCGTTCTGAGGATAAAAAAAACAGGGAGATTGCCGAGGAACTGAACCTCAGTATAAAAACGGTAGAGGCCCAGATTTCAAAAGCATTACGCTCGCTCAGAGTTGACTTAAAAGATTATCTTCCAATATTATATTGCCTGTTTTTCTTTCAGGAATAACTCCGGGTACTCGTCCGTAAGGGTAAACGGCATTGATTAGGTTATACATTTAAATCTTAATCATCAATGAACGAAGAAAAATTAATTGGTTACATCAAGGGGGAAATTATTTCAGAAGCTGAAATTGTTGAAATCCTGGATTGGATCGAATCCTCCACCGAAAACCAGAAAAGCTATACTCAAATCAAAAACTTATGGGTGCTCAGCGGGCTTGATCATCCTGATCAAGTTCAAATTCCACCTTTCGCATTTCCTGAAACAAATCAATTACCATTTCATAAAACCTTCTGGATATCCTTTTTGAAATACGCTGCCATATTTATCCTGGCCTTTGGCTTGGGTACAATGAGCGTATATTTCATCAAAAGAAGCGATCACAGGGACTATTCATCACTCTATAATACAATTCGTGTTTCGTATGGAGAGCAGTCCCAAATCACCTTATACGATGGCACTAAAGTCTGGCTGAACTCAGGAACCAAATTCAGGTATCCCGTGGCCTTTAGCCCCACCACACGCGATGTATTTATTGAAGGGGAAGCCTATTTCGAAGTTGCCAAAGATGCTTCCCATCCATTTGTGGTCAATGCCGGTCAGTTAAAAGTACAGGTCTTGGGTACCCATTTTGATGTCTGTGCTTACCCGGAGGACCATGAGTTTTCAACAACGCTCGTTGAGGGCTCAGTCAATGCTACCAATACCACCAATGGAAAAGGTGTAAAACTGAACCCCGGAGAACAAGTTATCCTGAACCGGGAAACCAATGAGTTAAAACGCCTAAACGTGGACATTGAACTCTATACCTCCTGGAAAGAAAACTTGTTGAAATTTGAAGATGCCCCTTTTGAGGAAGTGATCAAAAAAATGGAACGCTGGTATGATGTGAGAATCCAGGTTGATCCTGCAATCAATACCCGGGAGCGATACACGATGACCATCAAGACGGAAAGCCTTCGGGAAATGCTGCAACTGATAGCAAAGACGACTAAAATAAAATATGAAATAAATGTGAATACGGTATTGATCAAAAGACCCTGATAAAAAAAGGGAAAGCGCTGAAACACTTCCCCTTAAATTTCATCCCGGGTACCCGTGATGAATCAGGAATAAAAAACCCCACGCGAATGGGATAAGTCTAACCTTTAGGATGTCAAATTTATGAAAAAAAAATGGTTTAATGCTGAGGAGCCCAATCGCTTCCTCGTTAAATGGGGTCGTGTTATGAAACTAACTATGCTTTTTCTCCTTGCAACGTTGATGCACGTGCACGCAAACGTCTATTCGCAACAAACGAAATTGAGTATTTCGATACAGAATGCTTCGGTAAAAGATGTGTTAAAACAGATTGAAGACCAAAGCGAATTTTTCTTCCTGTACAAAAATGAAACCATTGATGTCAACAGGACAGTAAATTTGGAAGCCAAAGATAAATCCATAGAATATCTGCTTGACCAACTATTTAAAGGGACCACAGTCACCCACGAGGTGGTGAACCGTCAGATTATATTGGTTGACAATGGGAAGGATCACTCACCTGAGCAAAGTGAACAAGCACAAACTTCCGTTTCGGGTAAAGTCACTGACGCTTCCAGGGCGCCTTTACCAGGGGTTACGGTGATGGTAAAAGGAACATCTACCGGGGTAATTACCGATGTTAACGGGAACTATTCGATTTCCAATGTATCGTCTAATACCACCCTGGTCTTTACCTTTATTGGTATGAAAGCCCAGGAAGTGGAAGTGGACAGTAAAAGCATTATTAATATTACCATGCAGGAGGAGACCGTTGGCCTGGAGGAAGTTGTGGCCATTGGTTATGGGACAACTCGTAGAGCCACTTTATCGGGTTCGGTCAGTTTAGTGAAAGGAACTGAATTAACGAAAGTTCCGGCGATGAATGTTACCAATATACTTGGGGGATCAATTGCAGGACTGGTGGCAGTGGGGCAGAGCGGTGAACCAGGTTCGGATTATGCAACACTTTTCATCAGGGGAAGGGGTACATTAAATGACAACTCGCCTTTAATAGTAGTGGATGGAATCCCGAACCGTTCACTTGAACGCATTGACCCGGCTACCATTGAAAGTGTGACTATCCTGAAAGATGCATCCGGGGCCATTTATGGAGCACAGGCTGCCAACGGGGTCATCTTAGTTACTACAAAACGGGGAAGCCTTGAAAAGTTCAGTGTTACAGCCAACTTTTCAACTGGATGGTCGCGGCCAACAAAGATTCCGGGTATGACAAATTCAGCTGAGTATGCTGAATTGTCGAATGAGGTAATGGCTTATCGGGATAAAAGTCCTGCCTACAGCGATCAGGCCATAGAAGCCTACCGCAGTGGTACTGATCCTTGGAATTACCCCAGTACCAATTGGTTTAATGAAGTATTAAAACCCTGGTCGTTTCAAAACATAGCCAATGTGACCATGACCGGAGGAACTGAGAACATGAAAACCTTTGTATCGATCTCCTCCAGAAGTCAGGATGGTTTTTTTAGAAACAGCGCCAGTAAATATGACCAGCAAGATTTAAGGACCAATATTGATAAAAAAGTCAATAATTACATTGATTTGTCATTGGATGCCAGTTTCAGGATAGAAGACAGGAATTTTCCAACGGCATCGTCGGCCTCTATCTTTAGGGATCTGGTCTCCGCCTTGCCCATGCAGGTTGCACGTTGGCCCAATGGTTTATCAGGGCCGCCTTTAGATCCAACTACCCAAAACAACCCGGTCGTACAGGCTACACCGGAAGCGGGCCTACAACAGGGGGAAAACTATGTATTCAATATCAATTCAAAATTGAATATTAAGATCCCAGGGGTTGATGGATTGACCTTTACCGCTACAGGATCACTTGACAGGGGATTGAATTATTCCAAATATTTCTCTAAAAGGTATAATCTCTATTCATGGGATGGGAAAACCCTGGATGAGAATAATTTACCTGTCCTCACTGGCAACCTGTATTCGCAATCTCAATTGAGTCAAAGATTGGAAATCACCAAGCAATACCTGGTGAATGCTTATTTCCAGTATCAGAAAAAGATTGCAGAATTTCACCAGGTCAACCTGACAGCCGGTACAGAGCTCATTGAAAATAATTACAACTGGTTCTCTGCTCAAAGGCTAAACTTTACACAAAACTACCCGGCAGAATTAAACTTTGGAGATATCAATCAGCAATTTGCATCAGGATCAAATCCCGGCACCAATCGTTGGCAGAATTATTTTGGTCGTGTGAACTATGTTTTCAAGGATAAATACATTGCCGAATTTGTGTGGCGTTACCAGGGCTCAAGTAAGTTTGCCTCAGAAACGCGTTGGGGCTTTTTTTCTGGAGTATCGCTTGCCTATCGGCTATCAGAAGAAGGTTTTTGGAAAAATAGTAAAATCAATAACCTTATTTCCAATTTAAAATTAAGAACCTCTTATGGCAAGACGGGTAATGATTTAATCCCTCCTTACCAGTATTTCTCCCTGTACAACAAGTCACTGTTCAGTTTTGTATCGGGAGATGGTGTTTATCACCCGATTTATTATGAGGCTTTGGCGGGTAATCCCAGAGCACAGTGGGAAGAAGCCAACCAATTTAACGTGGGAATTGATTTGTCTGTATTTCATTCAAAATTGAGCATCACGGCTGACTACTTCAACAATTTAAGGACAAAAATATTAATCTCAGAAACTGCTTCAGTTCCGCAGATGACGGGCGCTTCGGATATCTTACCTAAAATTAATTTAGGAAAAGTAAATAACCATGGAGTTGATTTTGAAATCACCTGGCGGGATAAAATCGGAAAGCTGTTTTATTCCATTGGTATAAATGCCTTACATGCACAAAATAAAGTGTTATTCTTCGATGAAGCGGAAGGTTCATTGCCCTGGCAAAAACAAACAGGATATCCCATGCAAGCCGGATTGTATTATATCGCTAAAGGGATCTTCCATACCCAGGCCGAAGTAGATGCCTATCCCCACATGGCCAATGCCAGACCGGGGGATGTGATATTTGAAGATGTCAGTGGAGATGATAAGATTGACGGGAACGACATGAAACGAATTTATAAAAACGTTGTTCCAACCTATACTGGCGGCCTTACCCTTAATTTGAGATATGATGCATTTGACCTTTCAGTGCTGATGCAGGGACAGGCAGGAGCTGTTCGCTATACCCAATATACCGGAAGTGCCGGAGGACAGAACTATTTCCAAACTTTTTACGATAAACGATGGATTGAAAACAATCCAGAAGCCAATTGGCCCAGGACTTTTAATCGAAATGACGAATATTGGGTAAGTTCTTCCAACCCGAATACTTTCTGGCTTCGAAAAACTGATTTCATCCGACTGAAGAACGTCGAGTTAGGTTTTACCGTTCCATCTCAGTTGAGCAATAAGATTGGCTTGAGTGATATAAGAATTTCAATCAGTGGAATGAACTTGCTCACTTATGCCCCTGATATGATTGACTTTGACCCTGAACTGGAACCAAAAGGGGATGGTTTTGCAGGACAAGGTTATCCGCTTCAACGAATTATCAACACGGGTATCACCGTTAAATTCTAAACGATTATGAAAAAAATAGTATATATAGCCATCCTTGCTCTTGCTGCATTTACTCTTTCCTGTAAGGACTACCTGGATACCTTCCCTGGTGACCAGTATGATGATGCCACGATTTGGAAAAATACAGATTTAGTGGAAGATTTTGTATTCGGGATTTATGGCAATTTACCTTATCCCTTACAGTGGTATACAAGTTCATCACTGGTGGATGAAACAGTTCCCATCCAGATAGATGGGGTCGTGGATGATGTGTTGAATGGTAGATTGACCCCTGAAAACCTGGGTGTTTTCCAAAATAATTGGGCCAATGCCATGGACGGATACTGGTGGGGGGATGTATATAGTTCAATCAGAGCTTGTAATCTGTTTTTCGACAAGATTAAGCTATCGACCAGCACTCCTGCAGCTACAAAAGAGCAATTAACAGGTGAAATACATTTTTTACGGGCCTATTCTTACTTTCTGTTGATGGAGCAATATGGAGGGGTGCCCTTAATTGATCATGTGATGAATATTGGTGATGATTACAATATTCCACGCAACACCTTTGAGGAGACAGTAAATTTTATTGTTGCTGATTTAGACGCAGCAGTGGCCAATGGCAGATTGGTCAAACAAACCGATAAGACAAGGGCTACTGAAGGGGCAGTCTATACCTTGAAATCAAGGGTATTGATCTATGCGGTAAGTGATTTATACCACAACAACGGCGCATGGACCAACGGATATGACCATCCCGAATTAATCGGTTATGCAGCCAATAGTACAGTTACCAGGCAAATGCTCTATGCTCAGGCAAAAGAAGCCACAGAAAAAGTCATGACATTGGGATATTCTTTACTCAATCAATTACCCAACAAGGCTATAAATTTTCAGCAAGTATTCCTGAAAATGAGTTCAAATGAACAAATTTTCATCAATACCAATGACAAAAAGACCACCTACTATTATGGTACCGATTGGGGGGCATGGGTCTATGGACCGCCTTCCTATGGTGGCTTTGGGTTAAATCAGGTGACAGGTAATCTGGCCAATGCTTTT
>DASXUZ010000209.1:0-6876 GCA_036504555.1 Prolixibacteraceae bacterium
TTGTTTTCCTCCTGATCCACCATGACCGGCAAATACATGTTTACGGTATTTCAAATGAAGAAGTGTCCACATTTGTGCATTTCCCCGAAGGATAATATGCCCGCCACGTCCACCATCGCCGCCATCGGGGCCGCCCTTTGGTTCAGACTTTTCTCTCCTCAAATGAGTGGATCCGGGACCGCCATTCCCGGATTTGCAAAATATCTTAACGTAATCTACAAAATTCGTATCTGCCATGGGTAAGGAGTTTAAAAGTTCAACGTTTCTAGTTGGGAAAAGTCTGTCTAAGTAATAAAATGAGCCATTGCATGCCAGCAGATTTCATTTCATCAACTTTTGTTTTGAGCGGTGCAAAGATGCACAAAAAACATGAATGGACAAGCACCCAATGGTCTTTTGTGTTTATTATGAGAAACTTAAAGTGCGCTAACAGTATGAATCAACCGCGGTACAATTTCTTCAACAGTCCCCATGCCGTCAATTTGAAAGTATTTATTTTGGGCCGAATAATATTTCGTTAAAGGCAGTGTCTTTTCATTATAAATATGGATTCTGTTTTCTATAATCGAAACATCCTGATCATCAGCACGACCAGAGGTGATTCCCCGGAAAAGGATGCGCCTAATCAATTCCGCTTCATCTACACAGAGGCAAAGCATGCCAGAAACGGGAGTCCCCATTTCGTTCAGCAGCTCGTCAAGGGCCTTGGCCTGCTCAACAGTGCGCGGGAAGCCATCAAAAATATATCCTTTGGCATTTACATTTTCCTGAAGTTTTGATTTAATCATTCCAATGACAATCCAATCGGGGGCAAGAAAGCCTTTGTCCATATAGCTTTTTGCTTCAATGCCCATTTCAGTTTTTGCAGCAATCTCGATGCGCAACAAATCACCTGTTGAAATATGAATCAGATTGAATTTTTCAATCAGAAAATCAGCCTGAGTACCTTTACCGGCACCCGGAGGGCCAAACAGAACAAGGTTTAACATTCAAAAATTGGATTACTTTTCTATTACTTTATATATATCAATCAAATTGCGGCCCCTGCCATTGTAATCCAGTCCGTAGCCAACGATAAAGTCATTGGGGATTTCAATTCCAATATAATCGAGTGGTACTTTCACCTGAAGCGCATCTGGTTTTAAAAGCAAGGTTGCAATTTTAATGTCCAAGGGGTTTTTAGCTTTAATTTTCTCAATGGTCTTGGCAATGGTAATGCCAGAATCCACAATGTCTTCCAGAACCACAACCGTACGGCCTGTCAGACTTTCATTCAGACCAATCAATTCATTCACCGTTCCAGTGGTGGAAGTACCGGAATAGGAAGCCAGCTTGACAAACGAAATTTCAGCATCGAGTAATGAAATGCGTTTAAAGATTTCGGCTGCAAACATGAATGATCCATTCAAAATGCAGAGGAACAACGGATTCTTGTCTTTAAAATCGGTGTTCATCTTATCTGCCATTTCTTCTACAACTGCCCTTATTTTTTCATAAGGAATAAAAAGCTCAAACTCCCTGTCTAGAATCGTTACGTTTTTCATTATGCTTTATTTGGAAAATATTCACTTGCTGTGGAATCTTTTAATCTGTTTTTGCCGTATTTTTGGCCTGAAAAATAAAGCGACAAAGTAACAAAACTAATTTCTATTGGAAAAATTAAAAACTGAAAAGATGGAACCAAGAGTAAGTATCATCATGGGCAGCACCTCTGATTTAGGAGTCATGGAAGCTGCAGCCAAAGTATTGGACGAATTTGAAATTCCCTTTGAAATCAATGCTTTGTCGGCTCACAGAACCCCTGAGGCCGTTGAAATATTTGCTAAAAACGCAAAATCACGCGGCATTCAGGTAATCATCGCCGCTGCCGGAATGGCTGCCCATTTGCCGGGAGTAATTGCAGCCATGACCACCCTGCCTGTCATCGGCGTACCAATCAATGCCTCTTTAAATGGATGGGATTCCTTGCTGGCCATTGTTCAGATGCCCCCCGGAATACCCGTTGCAACGGTGGCTGTCAATGGCGCCCAGAATGCCGGAATTCTGGCTGTCCAGATCATGGCCACTGGAGATCAGCAACTTGCCGCCAAGCTGGTGACATTCAAAGAAAACCTGAAATCCAAAATTGAAAAAGCAAATCAAGAAATCGCTGCTGTAAAATTTAAGTTTAAGACCAATTAAATTTGGTTTATTAACAAAATAGTTGTAACTTGTATGTACTTTATGGGGTTCCTGAAAATCTTTCAGGAACCTTTTTTTGCATGCATGTTATGAAATTGTTACCCACGGTTTCAATATTTATACTTCTGCTCCTTTCAACTTCCGTTTCGCAGGCGCAGGAAGTGTTTTTACCGGGCTCCCGTTCACAGGCGATGGCTGGAGTATCTGCCCCCCTGGCCGATTGCTGGTCAGTATTTGGCAACCAGGCCGGACTTGCATCAATCGACCGGCTGACGATCGGCGGTACCTTTCAAAATCGTTTTCTGGTCAGCGAATTATCCACCACTGCCGGTCTTTTGATCCTGCCTGTTCATTCGTCCGTTTTTGCCATTTCCGTTTATCAATTTGGCAAAACTACCTTCCGTCAGCAAAAACTTGGAATTGCTTTTGCCAGAAGTTTAAATCCACGGCTTGGTTTTGGAATTCAGTTTAATTACTACCGCTTTTATCTGGGGGAGGAAAACCGTTCGGTTGGCTCCTACGGCCTGGAGTTGGGATTTCAATACCAAGCCACCGACCTTCTTTTATTGGGCATCCATGTAATAAATCCATACAAAACCAGCATTCATACGTTCTCGGGTGAATACTCCTACCCTTCCCTGATCAATGTGGGTGCTTATTTTCAAGTCTCTGAATCCTTTGCATTTACATCGGAACTCCAAAAAGACTTGTTGTATCCATTGAATATTAAAACGGGCCTGGAATACGATCTTCTCAACAGATTTTTTATCCGAACTGGTATTTCTGCCAAGCCTTACCAATTATCTGCAGGAATGGGCTTGGCAGTAAAAAAGTTAAATATAGATCTGGCCGTAGCTTACAATCAATACCTTGGAAATTCTCCCTCCGTTTCATTCCAATATCAATTCTGATGATGAAAATTGCTTGCCTAATCATCCTGATACTCTTTGGTGTAAGCTCATTAAGGGCACAGGATCCTGCCATTCAACAAACCATCGAGGATGTAATAGAGTCGATGGGTTCGGAACCGGATGAAAGTGTTGATTTCCAAGAAATACTGGATGATCTGACCTATTTGAGCCAGCATCCACTGCTCATCAATTCAGCAACCAAAGAAAAATTGCAACGTTTACACTTTTTGTCTGACCTCCAGATTGATGATTTAATTGAATACCGGACTCAGACAGGTCAGATTTACAGCATCTATGAGATGGCCTCCATCGAAGCATTCAACCCTGAATTACTTCAGAAGTTGGAACCATTTATCAGTTTTGAAATTCAAATGAATACTCCCACCAACAAAAAGTCAGACAATGAATTCATCAGTCGGTCCACCAGAGCCTTTTCCAGTTTGAAGGGAGAAGTTGATCATCCGACCTACGAGGGATCCATGGAAAGATATTATGTACGATTAAAACACACTTCCGCGCGTATGGAGCTGGGGATGGTGGCTGAAAAAGATCCTGGCGAAGCATTTTTTGCAGCATCCAACAAATATGGATTTGATTATACGGGCGCTTATGCCAATTTCAGTGTAGGGGCATCCAAACAAAGAATATTTGTGGGCGATTACCGCGTCAATTTTGGACAGGGATTGGTCGCCAGCCAAGGTTTTTCATTGGGCAAATCAGCTGAAACCACCCAGGTATTCCACTCAGGCCAGGGAATCCGGTCGAGCTCCTCGACTGATGCAAGTCAATACTTCCGTGGAATTGCCGGTCAGTTAAAACTGGGATTTCTTACTTTGATGCCCTTTGTTTCTCTCCAGAGTCTGGATGCAAAGATTGATACCATTGAAGGAATACCACAATTTGGCGCCTTTCAAACCGGTGGTTATCACCGTACAGGCTCTGAAATAGCCAGTAAAAACTCATTGGAACAAATCGTTGGCGGAGCTTATACCGGCTTTTGCCATCGGCGTTGGACCATCGGATTTACAACTGTATTTACCCGGCTGAACGTCGCCATGCACCGAAGTGAGGACCCAGGCAACCAGTTTTTATGGGAAGGGAAAGAAAACTTTGTTTCTGGCCTTGACTGGAAAGGCTCGGTGAAAAACATATTCTTTTTCGGAGAGGCTGCTGCCAGTGCCAACAATGGAAAAGCCTTGCTGGCTGGAATATTGTTAAAACCGGTATCCAATGCTGAATTCAACCTGGTCTACCGAAATATCAACAAAACCTATTTCAGCTTTTTCTCCCATACATTGACCGAATCGGCCCGCGTAAACGATGAACATGCGCTCTACCTTGGATTCAAATTCTTCCCCGCTCCCCATTGGACTGTACGTAGTTATGCCGACTTTTTTGAATACCGTTGGATCAAATACACAACCACCGCCCCATCCAATGGCACAGAATTGTTCGCTCAATTGACCTACAATGCTTCAGACCGAACTGAACTATACCTGCGATTTTTCCAGGAGGAAAAAATGGTAAAGGTCATTTCAGAAAATTCGAAGTACAATGAAGCTCAGAGGATCAACCGCTTTAGGCTCCACTATTCACAAAAAATAAATGACAATTTCAGCCTCAAAAGTAGAATTGAGCTATCGGTTTATTCAAAATTGACCGCTGAAAAAGGAATCCTTGTTTACCAGGATTTAATTTATCAACCTGCAGGTAAAAGGTTTTCAATGAACGGACGTCTGGCCTGGTTTGATTCCGATGGATACAATTCAAGGCTATACGCCTACGAGAACGATTTGCTTTATTCATTTTCGGTCCCTGCACTTTCTGGAAGAGGCATCCGTACTTATTTGAATTTCAAACAAACCTTGAATGACAACTTTTCGCTGTGGCTCAAAGTAGCTGCTACACATACGCTTGCACATACCGAATCAGAAGAATCTGTCGGGTCGGACACAACATCGGAACTGAAAGTTCAACTCAGATATCAGTTTTGATTCATTCAATTTTGTAATTCAGCTTAAACCAACTGTTTATACGGAAGCAAAAAAAACAAAATAATGGATTTTTACTCCGCTTGTTCATTCTCAATTGCTATATTTGCGCTTCAAAAAAATACGTGCATGGTCCCCAAAATTAACTTTGACGACATACGTCCTTTTAACGATTCAGAAGTCGACAAATACATTCAACTGCTACTTCAGGATCCATACTTCCAGCACATTCTGGATTATATTTACAAGGATCCAATTAAAATAGACCAGGCCAAATTGGTGCTCTCCCAAATCCACAATGTAAAGGACCTTCAATATAAATTCGTATACAAGTTAGTAGAGGAACTGATCTTAAAACCCTCCACCGATGGATTAAGCTCCAGCGGCCTTGAAAAACTGGATAAAAACAAGAGTTATTTGTTTATTTCCAACCACCGTGACATTATTCTCGATTCTGCCATCTTGAATTACCTCATTGTGCTTGAAGGAATGAATACCACCGAGATTGCCATTGGCAATAATTTACTGATCGGCAAGTGGATCGAATATACGGTAAAACTGAATCGTGCCTTTGTTGTTCGTCGCAATCTTCCCTCCAGGGAATTGCTGATGGCATCCAAGAAACTCTCAGAATACATCCGCAGGGATATCACCAAAAAGAACACCTCTGTCTGGATCGCACAACGTGAAGGCAGGACCAAGGACGGAAACGACAAAACGCAGGTTGCATTGCTCAAAATGCTTAACTTCAGCAACATCAATGAATTTGACCAGGGATACAAGGAATTGCAGATCGTTCCCCTTTCTATTTCCTATGAAATAGAACCTTGCGGCATTTCAAAAGTGGATGAACTCTACAAAAGAAAAACTGAGGGATTTGAGAAAACACAGGAAGACGATTTGCGCAGCATGGGACACGGGCTCGTAAATCCCAAGGGAAAGGTGCATTTCGCTTTTGGAGAACCCATTGACGGGCAGATTGACCAATTCGCCAAAGAAACCACCATTGGCGAACAGATTGAAAAACTAGCCGATCACATCGACCAGCAGATTTACCTTCACTTCAAACTGTGGCCCAACAATTATATCGCCGAAGATCTGTTGAACAATTCATCGGACAATTCTGAACACTACACGAAAGAGCAATACAATAAATTCGTCATTTTGCTTGAAAAAGCAATGGCTGAAATCCAGGGCGACCCGGAAATAATCCGCTCGATGTTCCTGCAAATGTACGTGAACCCCCTGATCAATCAACGAAAATCATTACTGGCAACCAACAAGGTGGATTAAGGAATTACACCTGAAAGTACTTATTACCACTATCCTTTGCTCCCGATTTTCATCGGGAGCAAAGGATAGTGGTAGACTGTCATCAATTTTCTGTTTCTAGCATCTTATAAAATCTGTCATATCATAAGTTACACAACAATTATGTCGTATAACAGCGAAAAGGTCAATTAATGGTAAGCAATCTTGAGGCTGACCTTTGCCATCAAAGCACAACAATCGGCTGTATATTAACCATATAGGCTGTTTTTCTTCGCTACCATTTCGTTTAAGCTTTTATACCAAAAATCTCCCAGACCTCTTTGTGAACTATTTGCTTTGGAACGAAAAGAGATACCTCCAATGGTGATTATCCCTGATGCAAGAGGGTATTGAAGCCGTCTTTCTGATACCTTTCTGATACTTTTCTGATACCTTTCTGTAAGGTAAGGTTACAGAAAGGTATCAGAAAAGTATCAGAAAGGTATCAGAAAAGGTAGGGATGACAGGAAGCGGAGGAGAGG
>DASXUZ010000210.1:0-10601 GCA_036504555.1 Prolixibacteraceae bacterium
TGTGGTTATTCACATTCAACCACTTCGTGGTTTCCAGAAGCTTCTATCGCAGGTTCTAAAAGTAAGACTGTATCTAGTTTTTATTTGTAATTTTAAATATTATTTATTATTTTAGTATTGTATACCCAGCCAACTTTGCAGAAGGCAATGAGCTAGCATATATACAAGTAATCTAAACTGTTTACCATTGATTGTTAAAGCACTTAGAAGCGGATCGAAGAAACCCAATTGATAGTCACTTCACAGCAATTCTTATGGAAATAATAGAAAAAATACAAATTACCTTTGATGACCTTGACGAAGAAAGATCCAGGTCCATTGCCCGAACTTGCTCTGAAAAGCTGATCCCGTTTCGGCTTGAACTGGCATTCCGTAAGACAACTCAAACAAAATTGAAATTCATTCAATCCGAACGAAAGAAAGCAAAGAAAAAGATCAGGGAAATGGCTGTGAAGGCTCTATATGCAGTGGATCTTTATCGACAGCACCTGGAAATAGAGTATAAAAAGGAATCCAGCGGTCTGCCTTTCCATATTCCACTTATCCCGGATGACACATCAATTTTCAAGGTAGAAATAATCAGATTCCCAGGTTTTGATCAAGTTTACAATGAAGTAGATCATGTGGAGTGTGCCTTGATCAATGCTCAAAAAGTATGTGAAGAATCCATCCTATGGACCATCTTCTATTCCGAATTGGAGGACATGGAGCAGGAGATCCGGGAGACAATGAACATTGGCAAGAAAAATGAACTCCCTGAAACGAACGCTTCTGTCAAAGAATCGGGGGAGGGGATGAAGATTGAAAAAAGCAATGGATCAGGCTTGCCGGTAAATGGAACCAGCGTCTCATCGAAGCATCTCCAGATTTTTAAAAAAGAAACCTCTTATGATTTGTTCTGTTACCTGCAAATGGAATATAACCTGGATGATCAATCGCCGGTGGCCAAATATTCCTACATCTATCATTTTCTGGTCTATGAGCAGTTGATCACGGCTCGTTCTCAATCCAAATACATGGATTTCATCAAAGATATCTTTGGGATCCAGATGTCTAAAATACTCCCTTTAAATGATAAATTTAACGATGACATTCATCACCTGTTAAGCCGGTTAAAATCAAATTTTGAGAGAAAAAACAGATCTGAACAATATCTGAACTGAATTGAATAGTTTTAGAACAAAAGTTGAACACTTTCCTACTCAATAGTTGAAGTGATCGTAGTTTTTCTTTGTGAATATTCATTTTAAAAATATTCATAACATGAAAAAAAATCAACGAGTACACAACAACGGGCACCGTCAAGCAGCCAGACCAGAAAGTAGTAACCTGAAACCTTTAAGCCATCGAAAGCGGCACCCTAAACTTTCAGCCATGAAGCATGAGCTGGAAGTGATCTCAAGGAAAAACATCCGGGAAGAACAAACAGTTTCGAATGATCCTGAGCCATTAGAATTACCCACCTTCCCCGATTCGGTCTACGAAAACCTTCCCGCGTTACTTCAAAAGGTGGTGGAAAGGTGTGATTCCAGTGTAGAGCGGGACAGCATGCTCTTAGGATCAATTGTTACACTTGGCTCATGCCTTACAAATGTTTATGGCATTTATGGGGGCAAAAAAGTTTATCCCTGTCTGTATTTGTTTATCACCGCCCAGGCCTCTGCCGGGAAAGGAAACCTGGTGTATTGCCTGCAACTGGTCAACCGGATTCACGAAGAGTTGCGCCAACAGACCCAACAGGCTAAGCAGGCGTATAAAACCGGTATGAGGCAGTACAACATTCAGAAATGGAAACCAGATGGGCTTGAAAAACCAGACAAGCCGCTTGAAAAGTTACTTTTCATTCCTGCCAACAACTCTGCCTCGGGTGTATTCCAGCTGCTTTCCGATAACGAGGGGCGTGGGCTGATTTTTGAAACCGAAGCCGATACCCTCACCCATGCCTTCAAATCGGATACCGGACATTTCTCCGATGGCCTGCGCAAGGGATACCAACATGAGATGATCTCTTTTCACCGCCGTACCGACAATGAGCATGTGGAAATCAAATGCCCCTGCATTTCAATGGTCCTTACAGGAACCAACCGGCAGGTGAGCTTATTGATTCCCGATGCAGAGAACGGGCTGCTTAGCCGGTTTATCTTCTACCACATGAATACCCAAGCTCAATGGAAAGACATGCTGGCCACCAACCTGGACGACCTGGAGGAGTATTTCGATTCACTTGGCCAGAAGTTTTATTCCTTTTACAAGACCCTTGGTAAGCACCCTGCCATCGGGTTTTCATTTTCCCCCGAGCAGCACGAGAAATTCACTGCCTTCTTTACCCAGTTACAGAAGAAATACCAGGGGCTTCTGGGCGCAGACTTCATGGCCACCATTCGCCGCTTGGGAATTATTGGCTTTCGCATGGCCATGATCCTCACCGCCCTTCGCATCCCTGAATCGGGTAAGATTTCCCGAAAACTGGAATGCCCGGACATCGATTTCCAGCGGGTCCTTTCCATGATCAGGGTATTGGTGCAGCATTCGAGTCAGGTGTTCTCGCAGCTGCCGGCAATTCATCAATCTGCAAAACCCAGAGACAGAAAGGAACAGTTTTTGGAAAAGCTACCTGAGAAGTTTAACCGAGCTGATTTTCTTGATTTAGCCAAAAGCTTGTCGATCCCTCTAAGGACAGTGGAAAGATATATGACCATCTTCCTGGAAAAAGGGTTGGTGAGCAGAGATGTACAAGGCATCTTTACCAATCTGACCCTGGGCGAGAAAAAAAGCGATGAAGAAGGTTATTGACCGCTTTATTTTACTGTTAATGCCAAAAATGCCATTAATGCCAAAGTGTAAAAACGACCAACAATACATTGAAATGAAGCCATAATTTTAAAATATACTCATGAATACAAGTAAGGTGTCAAAAAGGGGTTTGGCATTTTTGGCATTAATGGCATTTTTGGCATCAACTTAGAATTTCATCAGTTTATTTTATTTAAACACATAGGCACATAGGGCACATAGAAAAATTATTCACCACAGATTACCCAGATCTATTCCAATTAATCTTCTTTTATCTGAGTCAATCTGAGTAATCTGTGGTGAATAATTTTTCTATGTGCCCAATGTGCCTATGTGTTTATTTTTCATTTTCTTAAAGTTATTAAGAGTGAAAGATTTACTCAAGGCTCGTTTCATCTGTCATTTAATAAGCAATATCGGCTTTCAAATAGTAAAGCAATAAAAATTTGGTTGTTTAAATTTCTTATCTTTGAAAAAACATTTGGACGATGAAAAAAATGAATTATACAGCAATAATCGAAAAAAGTGATGACGGTTATTATGTGGGCCAGGTGCAGGAAATACCTGAAGCAATAGCTCAGGGAAAAACCATGGAAGAGCTAAATGAGAACCTTATAGAGGCTTTACAATTGGTCATTGATTATCATCGTGAACATACACTTAGTCAATACAAAGGACATAAAATAATTCGGCGCAAACTTAATTTTGCCCAATGAAGCGAAATGCTTTCATAAAGCACCTTAAAACCAATGGTTGTGTTTTAGCACGTGAAGGCGCCAATCACAGTTTGTTTCTCAATCCTAACAATGGAAAAAAATCGACGGTAGGCCGTCACCCTGAATTATCCGATCTTATGTGTAGGATTATATGTAAGCAACTCGAAATTCCATCCATATGATTCTCACTTAGCCTATTCAAGTTCGAATAGCGCCATTCTACATGTTTTCTGTTCGTTTGAATCGTTGGGCAAGACCTGAAATTGTAACCATGGATTTCAATCCATGGAAAATGGAAAGTTGTGCTGATTACCGCTAGATAAAGTATTCAATATTATCGATCCATCCCGCCCGAATGGCATGCATGATCAGCTCTGAAGCATTCGAGACATTCAGTTTGCGGAATATATTCTTGCGATGGGTATTGACGGTATGAAAACTGATGTTTTTCTGATGGGCGATTTCCTTGGTCGTTAAGCCTCCTGCGATGAGCTTGACTATTTCAATTTCAGAATTGGTTAAATGAGTCGGCTCTTCAGGGCTGGCCTTGCTTTCACCCATTTCAAGGATCATGTCCAGAATTTCTTCCGAGAAATATTTCTTCCCTTTGATGGCCGCATCAATGGCCGCCAGGATATCTTCACGATCGGCTGTCTTGTTGACAATGTTTTTGATCCCGATTTTCGTCAGCTCCGTAAATTCAGGCCTGGTGAGCGAATTGCTCAGGATTAAAATCGACAGCTTTGGAAACTTCCGTTTGATATCCTGCAGGCCCCCGGGAGGATTGTAATCAAAAAGCAAGGGATCGGTGATGAGCAATTGACAGGTTTCTTTTTCAAGTGCCTTGTATAGTTCAGGAGCCGAGCTGACTGCTTCAACGGTATTTTCGGCCTGGCCATCCAGTAAAACCATTAAAGCCGTAACGATCAGAAACTGGGTATCAGCAATGATTATTCTATTTGCCGGATTGCTCATATGCGCTCAATAGGTATAAATACTTAAATAGCAATGGATTGATTTAACTGACGGCCAAATTTAATACATTGTCTATTGATTTAGTGTATGTTTGTATAAGAATATGAAAGATTTAATAGTTGAGTCATTTCAAAGCTCCTTTAATATTTAAGTAACCTTTAAGCGTTCAAATATGTTGACAACCGAGACCAGGCAGGAGTATTCATGGTTTAGAAGGATTTCCATGCAGTTTATTTCTGACAAGGACTTCGATAAACTGGAGAAGACATCGGTAAAGCTCACCTTCAAAAAGGGAGAAACCATTTTGAAGCAAGGGGGGATGCCCACCCACATTGTCTACCTTGAAAAAGGGATTGTCAAATTCAACTATGAAAATGAATCGGGCAAAAACCTGATCCTTACGATCGTTTCGGCCCCCAAGATCCTGGGTGGTGCCAACTTGTTTTACAAGGACAATAACCTGTTTTCACTCATCGCCGTAGAGGATTGCGAGGTGGTGATGATTGACTCCAAAGTGACCCAGGACGTGCTGATGGACAATTCAAAATTCGCCATGATGATGTTTCAGGTGGCCTCCGAGATGTTCAAGAAATCGGTCATGAATTTCATCAGCCTGGCACACAAACAGAAAGAGGGACGCATAGCCGACATTGTGCTTTACCTGGCCGATGAGGTCTACAACAGTACCACCTTTGTCTTTTCCCTGACACGAAAGGAAATTGCTGAATTTGCGGGTTGCTCCACCGAAAATGTAATCATGACCTTGTCGAAATGGCACAATGAGAAAATAATTTCCATGGATGGAAAAAGCATTGAAATAAAAGACATCGATAAATTGAAACATATCAGCAAAATAGGGTAGAGATGTTAACACAAAAAACGAGGTATTCGATGCTGGCTATGGTGAGGCTGGCCAAAGAATTTGGTAAAGGGACATTGATGATCAACGAAATCGCTGAGAGTGAACGAATTCCCAAACGGTTCCTCGAATCCATCCTGCTTGAACTGAAGAACAACGGTTACCTGGGCAGCCGGTTGGGGAAAAATGGCGGCTATTTCCTGATGAAAAACCCCAAGGATATCAACCTGCTCGAAATTGTCCGGCTTTTTGAAGGAAGCATCGCCATGCTGAAATGCACCTCTGAAAAATACTATGAGCCCTGCGACCATTGCAAAGACGAAGAGAACTGCAACATCCGCGGAACTTTCAAAGACATCCGTGAATATACGTATAACAAATTGGCCAGTACCTCTTTGGAAATGCTGGCTGCTGGTGATCAGGCCCTTCCGGCGGTATAAAGCGCGCAAATGACAGATTTTGTAAACCATTCATTAAAGGAAAATTGAAGGCAGCCTGAATGTTGATAGATGCACCCTTATCCTTTGTCCAGAGTACTCGCATAGGCATTAACTTCAATTCTTCCTATTTTATTACCAACTGATTATATATTAGACGACTCCGAGGCCTTGGGTGGAAATTGCAAATCACACCTGTCAATCATAGCATTTAAAAAACCTTACATTTCTATTCAGACCTTAGTAACCAGACAATTACCCCAGAGCCCAACCTTATTTACCTTATAATTTTATTTTCATAAGGTAAATAAGGTTGGGCTCTGGGGTAATTGTCTGGTTACTAAGGTCTGAATAGAAAAGTAAGGTTTTTTTTTAAAAATATCCTAGTTTAATTTTCAAGTACGTTTCCCCATCAGAATCGAAGTTAACGCCAATCCGAGTACTCGGGATAGCTATTAAAAATAGCTTTTCTCTCGCAATGACGCTCCTATTGAGGTTCTACCAGCAACCTGAAGCGTCATTTTTAAATTGACACGATCTTATTCGAAAAGTTCTCAGCCTTCTTCAAATCAAATGAATTTTCCCATTTGGCCATCACCACCGTGGCGGTACAATTGCCGATTACATTGATCGTTGTGCGGGCCATATCCATCAACACATCGATGCCTAAGATTAGAAATACAGGTGTGGTTGGAAGTCCGAAGCTGGATAAAGTTCCCAGTAACACCACCAACGAAGCCCGTGAAACTCCTGCCACCCCTTTGCTGGTAAGCATCAACACGAAACACATGGTCAATTGTTCGGCCAGTGAAAGATGAATTCCTGCTACCTGGGCAACAAAAACGCAGGCCAGCGACAGATACAAGGTAGTGCCATCGAGGTTAAAGCTGTATCCCGTTGGAATAACAAAGGCAACAATCTCCCGTGGTACTCCAAATCGTTCCATTGACTCCAGTGCTGAAGGCAATGCCGATTCCGAATTGGCGGTGGCAAAAGCAATGGAGGCAGGTTCACTCAAGGCCAGAATGAATTTCTTCAACGGAATTTTCAAAAAGAGTATCAAGGGAAGAATGACGACCAGCAGAAAAGTAATTAAGGCTACATACAAGGTGGCCAGCAGCTTCAATAGACTGCCGAGCACATTGAGCCCCAGGTGCCCAATGGTGAAGGCAATGGCCGCAAAAACGGCCACCGGGGCGAAATACATGATAATATTCGTAAATTTAAACATGGTTTCAGCCAAGCCTTCGGTCAATCGCAGCATGGTTCCCTTGTAACGCTCTCCAATTTTGGCAACTGCAATTCCAAAGATAATACTGAAAATAACCACCTGAAGGATATTCCCATCATAGATCGATTTGGCCAGGTTTTCAGGAAACATATTCAACAGAAAACCGGACCAACTATGCGCTTTCATGGCTTCCACCGGAGCAGTCTCTACAGCCGTTAAAACCAAGCCTTCTCCTGCCTTGCTGATATTGATCGCTAACAGTCCAATAAACAAGGCTATTGTAGATACGATCTCGAAATAGAGAATTGATTTCCAACCCAGCCTGCCAATGAGTTTTAAATCGTTGTGCCCGGCAATCCCATTCACCAAGGTTGCAAATATCAAAGGAGCTATGATGGTTTTTATCAGTCTCAGAAAAATATCGCTCAGGAATTGCAGGTTTTTGGCTATTTCCGGCAGATCGTACCCGAATTCAGCGCCTGCAATGATGCTGACCAGGATCCAGACAGTGAGGGATCTGCGTTTAAAAGCCAGCAATATAAAAAGCAACACGTTCAGCAGGCGAAATGAGGTGAAGAATACAGGATTCAGATCGATAACTTGGTAAGATGTCAATACAAATAGAAATAGACTTACGCTGGAAATAACAAAACAAGCGATGTTGAGCAGTTGACCTGGCTTTTTCATTCTAGGAGCTTCAATTTATCTTACAATTATACATTATTCTATTGGACTTTTTTTACAGTTTTTATTTTTTAAACGCATAGACGTATGGTATACCTGGAAATTTATTCACCACAGATAACTCAGATTGAAACAGGTTAATCTTTTTCTATCTGTGTCAATCTGAGTTATCTGTGGTGAATTCCTTCGTGTTTAGATTTTTACTTTTGGCATCAGCTCATCATGGATTAGGGCCTTGACAAATTTGGCTTTCCTTCCATTGAAATTGACAAGATGGTAAAGCTACTCATGAAGCCCAATCCCAAAGCCTGATAAACTGATCTATTCGTGTTCTTATATAGGGTGAGTGATTAAAATAAGCTTCCCTGTTGGGGTGGTTCTTCCTTGCGCTTGTTTTGACCCATGCCCTGCAGTTTTAGACTTTTTTTGGCAGAAATGTCATATTCTGTACGATTGGTTTTATCAATGGGAATGAGCAGATCGCGGCCCTTGTTCCTGGGATTCTTTACCCTGATCGAAATGGCTTCTGCCTTGAATTCCTCACCAGGGTATGGCTTTAATAAACCAAGCACCTCTTCAATGGGCAACTGGTCATCCAGCCATTTTTTCTCATCCTTTTTGTCCAGAACCAGCGGGGAACGGTGATGTCCAATTTGCTGAGAGATAGAGTTGGCAACGACGGTGATAATGCCAAAGGTATTCGACACTTCACCCGTATCAGGGTCCATCCAGGTGTCCCATATACCTGCAAAACAAAATACCTCGCCATTCTTTTTGGCAATATGAAAAGGCTTGCTCAACTTCTCCTCTTCAGGGCCTTCATAATATCCATTGGCAATTACCAGGCATCTTTTTGACCGAATGGCGGTCCTAAAGGCAGGTTTTTTGAGTATACCCATTTCCCCTTTATAATTCGGGTCATTTTCCTTGTTGAGATCTCCTTCGGCCCGTGCATTGATCAGGTACATTTTTTTCTTTGCCCAGGAGGGCGTAAAGGCAAATTGAAAGGCTTGCAGTTCATCTGGCTTGTCGTTGGTAATCACATAGGCAAAATCACCGGGAGCCACATTGAAATTGGACTGTACGGTGGTTTGTTCTGGATGTTTGACCCCAAATCGTTTGACAAGCAATTCAACATCTATGATTTGTACGAATCTTCCACACATTTTGGCATGTTTATAAGGTTGATGAATGCTGTAAATACACATGAAACGAGCCATCCCGATTCATCAGGACATATCAGAATGTTTATTGGCGAGTTCCATCTGACAAATAAAAAACAATTATTTACAGATGAAAGTTAATGAATTTATCCCAAAATTCAGTATAAGTCAAACAGAAATTTCTCAAGCCCGCGAACCTCCTGAACACAGATCATCACAAAAGCTGCGATACATCCTGAATGCATAACCAGATTGTGTAAATTTGCCACATGATGAGTACCTTTGGTGTAGAATAATAATCAGGACTACAATTGAATATGAAGCGGTTTGCTATAATAACAGGTATTCTCTCTGGGTTTCTTTTTGGAATTGCTACCCCATTCAGTAAATTATTACTGGCTGACTTGAATTCCTTTCAATTGGCTGGATTACTTTATTTGGGAGCTGCCTTGGCGATGTTGCCTTTTGTTTTCAGGCAAAATAGCCAATTGAAATTGCTTTTTCAACAGGGCGCCCGGGTAAAAACAGCCGGGATAATCTTTTTCGGTGGATTTGCCGGACCATTGCTTTTGATGGCTGGTTTAAAAACTGCCCATGCAGCCTCGGTTTCTATTTGGTTGAATATGGAACTCGTTGCAACCGCCATTTTAGGGGTATTCATTTTTAAAGATGGCCTCGACAGAAATGCCTGGATTGGAGTTGCATTAACGATTGTAGCCGGAATCATTACTTCGCTTGGCGAAGGTTCAAGCGGTATAACTTCGGGCTTGCTCATTACTGCCGCCTGTATTTGCTGGGGCATGGATAACCACCTGACCGCACTGACCGACGGAGCTTCTCCTCAAACCGTTACTTTTGTCAAGGGATTGGTGGCTGGTTCTGTCAATCTCACCATTGGGTGTCTGATCGCCGGTCAGGCAATGGCCTTGGGAAATGTGGCACCTGCAATCATTGTCGGGATCTTTTCTTATGGAATCAGTATTGTGCTGTATGTCACTTCAGCACAGAATCTCGGTGCAACCCGAAGCCAGATATTATTTTCAACTGCCCCTGTCTGGGGAGTGCTTTTGTCCTATCTGTTTAATCACGAACCGTTTCAATGGGTACATCTCATTTCGATCCTACTCCTGGCCCTTGCAGTGATTGTTTCCAACCTGTATATTCACAATCACCTCCATTCTCATATTGCGATGGAACACATCCATTACCACCAACACACCGACGGACACCATGCCCATTCGCACGAGGGAGAAACCATCACTGATGGCCAATGGCATTCGCACCTCCATACCCATGAACCCATCACTCACCAGCATCCTCACAATCCGGACTTACATCACAGGCACGGACATGGATAGGGGGAAGGGGAGAAGAGGAGAAAATGAGAAAATGAGAAAATGAGAAAGTGAGAAAATGAGAAGGGGAGAAGATGAGAAGATGAGAAGATGAGAAAATGAGAATGCGAAGATCCAACCATTCAACCATTCAACCATTTAACCATCTAACCATCTAACCATCCAACCATCTAACCATCTAACCATCCAACCATCTAACCATTCAACCATCCAACCATCTAACCATCCAACCATCCAACCATCCAACCATTCAACCATCTAACCATCCAACCATTCAACCATTCAACCATCTAACCATTCAACCATCTAACCATTCAACCATCCAACCATCTAACCATCCAGCCATTTAACCATCCAACCATCTAACCATTCAACCATTCAACCATCC
>DASXUZ010000211.1:0-1840 GCA_036504555.1 Prolixibacteraceae bacterium
CGAAGCTGAAAGCCTGACAAAAGCCAAGGAAATATTTGTGGCTACAGTTAGCCATGAAATGAGAACTCCCCTAAACGCCATATACGGGCTCACTGAACAAATGCTTTCGAAAGCTGATTCAAATGAAACGACTGACAATCTGAAGGTTGTACATCGATCGGCAGAACACCTGATTGCATTGGTGAATGATACACTCGATTTCTCGAAAATTGAATCTCAAAAATTAAAGATCGAGCAATTTGATTTTATGCCTGATGAAATTATAAAAGAGGTTCTTACCCTACATGAAAATTCGGCACAGAAAAAGGGTATTGAATTGATAGCCAACAATACGGTAAAGGAACTGGTGCTACTGGGAGATCCAGTAAGGCTGAAACAAATCCTGATTAATTTGATTACCAACGCCATTAAGTTCACCAAACAGGGACAAATCACATTGACGCTTTCGGGCGAAGAAACTTCGGAACAAAATTACCTGCTCCGCATTGAAGTTTCAGATACGGGGATTGGCATTTCAAAAGAAGATCTGCCTTCCATATTCGATGAGTTTGTTCAACTGGATACCGATCTCACCCAAAAACAGCGAGGTGCAGGATTGGGGCTTGCCATCGTAAAAAAACTGGTACTCCTACAAAAAGGGAAAATTGATGTTGAGAGCACTTTGGGAGAAGGAACCCGTTTTATCTTTCAAATACCGTATAAAAAAGGAAATGCGAACAATCTGCTCGACCGACCGGATATAAAGTTATTGGTCCCCAAATGGTTCAGCAAGCTCCATTTTCTAATTGTTGATGATGAAGAATACAACCTGTACCTGATTAAAAATATCCTGAAAAAATGGGGAGTGTCCTTTACCGAGGCACACAATGGAAGTGAAGCAGTGGAACTTGCCAAAGAAAATTCGTACGACCTTATTTTCATGGATATCCGCATGCCCGTGATGGATGGATATGAGGCAACAAGGTTGATTTTAAAGGACAGTCCATCGGCCATAATCCTTGCCCTAACGGCCACAGCCAAGCCCTCAGATGTACAACAAATACAAATGGCAGGAATGCATGATTTTGTGCAGAAACCATTTTCTGAATCAGCCTTGATAAATGCTGTCATAAAATTACTTCCGGCGAACACGGAAGATATGCATCGGAAAGCAATTGTAAATCATACAACGATTGATCTGGATGAACTGAAAAGATTATCAGGAGGAGACTCTGCATTTTTTGATGAAATGTTGTCAATTTTTATCCGCTCAAGTGAGGAAGCATTGGTAAAAATACATTTCAATTTCAAAAGTTCAAACTGGAATGAACTCTCAGAGGTGGCCCACAAACTGGCTTCTCCGGCAAAACATATACAAGCCCATACACTATATGCTAATTTGAAAAAACTGGAAAATAGTACTGAAAATAACAACCCGGTGGAGTTAAAGAAACTGATTGAGGAGATCGAAAATGATATCAGTCACATCAATTCAATCCTGAAACAAAAACTCAAGGATAGCGCATCCTAGTGCCGTGTACCAGCCAATGGATCCTTGCGGACGAAGCAAATTAATCTGCTGTATATTAATCATATAGACTTCTATTCTTCACTACCAATTACGTTCAGGAGTCTTATACCGAAAGTCTTCCACGTCTTTCTTTGTCCTATTCGCTTTGACATGAAAATAGATACCTCCAATGGTGATTGTACCCGATGGAAGAGGGTATTGAAGCCGTCTTTCTGATACCTTTCTGATACTTTTCTGATACCTTTCTGTAAGGTAAGGTTACAGAAAGGTATCAGAAAAGTATCAGAAAGGTATCAGAAAAGGTAGGGATGACAGGAAGCGGAGGAGAGG
>DASXUZ010000212.1:0-3264 GCA_036504555.1 Prolixibacteraceae bacterium
GAAGGGGCTTACGTCAGAAGCACCACCGATGATGGCGCTGCCCGCAAGGCAGGGATCAAGGAAGGCGATATCATTGTTTCAATCAATGGAAATCATGTATCAACAGGCTCACAGTTACAGGAACAAATCAGTGAATTTAGCCCTGGCAATGAAGTTTCTGTTGGTTATATCAGGAATGGTGAATTAAAGGAGACGAAAGTCGTTTTGCGCAACATGAAAGGTGATACTTCCATCGTAAAAGAACCCCTGTCTGCCCTGGGTGCTGAATTTGCCCCGCTGTCAGACCAGGATAAAGAGAAACTTCAAATTGAGGATGGGGTCCAGGTCTCTAAATTGACCGATGGTAAACTGAAAGACGCTGGCGTGAAACCCGGATTTATCATTACTGACATCAATAAAGTTGCAGTTGCCAGCAAGAATGACATCGAAACTATCATTACCCATACAAAAAGCAAAGAGCCCATGCTCATTGAAGGTAAATATCCCGATGGAAATTATTCCTACTATGTCATCAAGCCAGAAAGTTAAACCGAGTCTTCAAAATTAAATGAATGGATAAAAACATGCTGAAAAGGAAAGGAGTCCTCACTCTTTCCTTTTTTGATGGCTGTATGATTTAGAATGATTTGAAAACACTTCCTGATAAACATGAATTGATCAGGAGCATTCAATACATATGCTAAAACCAAATTCATGCCATGAAATAGGTAGGTAATTCACTTTTTGATGAAACATCTAAATGTACACTGTCAAATGTTGGTAGTAGTATGATATTCATTTTAAATCATTAGAAATTGCAGATCCAAAAAGAGTTTTTTAACTTAGTGGCAAAATTAGATACCATGGAAACCATTGTAATCAATGTAGAAAATAAATCAAAAGCCAAACGTATTCTCAATGCGGTAAAACTTCTCAATGGAGTAACCAATGCATCAATTGCCAATGATGAAGACTTAGAGAATATTTCTATCCTAAAAGCTTGTCAGGCAGCTCGTGAAACTCCAAAAGTATCCAAAGAAGATGTATTAAATGCATTGAAATGAAAGTTGAATTTAGGAGTTCTTTTCTTAAAGACATCAAAAAGATTAAATCCAGACATACAGCCGAACTCATACAAACGGTAATAGCAAACTGCGAAATAGCCAAGACTATTACCGAAATTAAAAATTGCGAACCACTTGAAAGCCGGGGAAAGTATTTTAAAATAAAGCATGGTCAATACCGCTTTGGAATACTGATTGATAAGGGGATAGTTGAATTTCTAAAGTTTGGCACCCGCCAGAATTTTTATAACGATTTCCCACCTTTTTAACTTCTGAGATAATGGAGAAATTCCAAGAATCTTTAATTTATCAAATAATAGAATCTACTGATCTTTCCCCGACCTTTGAACCTGGAACCTGGAACTTTGATCTCCCCCTACTCCACATACAACACCAGCCCCTTCAAATACTCCCCTTCCGGATGGTAAATATCCACCGGGTGATCGGCTGGCTGAACAAGCTGGTTCAGAATCCTCACCTTGCGTCCTGAAATGGCGGCTGCCGAGAATACCGCCTCCCGGAATTTATCTTTGGTCACCACCTGCGAACAGCTGAAGGTAAACACGATCCCACCCGGGGCAATCTGCTGAAAAGCTTTCAGGTTAAGTCTTTTATACCCTTTGAGCGCCTGAGGCAAGGCACCCCGATGCTTGGCAAAAGCAGGCGGATCAAGGATGATCAGGTCATATTTTCCCTGGTTCTTGTCCAGGTAATCAAAACAATCGGCCACAAAAGCTTCGTGGCGCGTATCATCGGGGAAGTTCAGCTCTACGTTGCCCTTGGTCAGTTCAATGGCCTTGGCCGATGAATCCACCGAATGCACCACATTGGCACCACCCCGCATGGCATAAAATGAAAATCCACCCGAATAGCAAAACATATTGAGTACCTTCCGGTCTTTCGAATATTCCTGTACCAGTCGACGGTTTTCGCGCTGATCGACAAAGAAGCCCGTCTTCTGGCCTTCCACCCAATCAACATTGAACCGGTTTCCGTATTCCTGCACTTCAAAATTCCTGGATACACCCAGCAGGTATTCATCTTTGGCCTCCAGGTCGGCTTTGAAAGGCACGGTCTTTTCACTCTTGTCGTACACGGCATCCAGGCGCTCACCCAGTACATCTTTCAGTGCCTTGGCAATTGTCTCACGGATCACATACATGCCTGCCGAATGGGCCTGCATCACGGCAGTACCGTTGTAAAAATCGATGATCAGTCCCGGGAGTCCATCTCCTTCACCATGCACAAGTCGGTAAACATTGGTTTGGGCATTGTCGGCCAGACCTAGTTTTTGCCGTACTTCAAAAGCCCTGGACAGCTTACCCCTCCAGAAATTAAAGTCGGGTTCTACTTTTTCGAATGAAAAGATGCGCACGGCTATGGAACCAATCTGGCAATGGCCCATGGCCAGAAAATCGCCTTTGCTGGAAACCACCTCTACCACATCGCCTTCTTCAACCCGGCCAACGATTTCATGAATGGCTCCTGAAAAAATCCAGGGATGAAAGCGCTGAAGCGACTGTTCTTTTCCGGATTTGAGAATCACCCGGCTGTATGTATTGGTCATGTTTATTTCTGATTGAGAGATTCGTAAATGCGGTGAGAAATCCAGGCATCAGTGGCAGCATAAATCTGCTGAGCCTCCGAAAGTTCCAAGGCTTCCCAGTTGGTTACCCGTTGCGCTTTCGAGATGCGGAAACCCAACACGATGGCCGATAATTTCTTCAGGCTGAAATCCTGGATTCCAAAATCCTTCACATGATCCTGCAATTCAATAAAACCGCCAGGCTTGAAGTTGTTCAGTTTCTGCAATCCCTTGATGTCATCCCTGATGGCAACGCCAATTTTCTCAATGCCAGCATCTTCGAGGATACTTTTGAGTCCATTGGGTAAACCGATTTTGTTTAAGCGGAACAAGAATGCACGGTCCTTGGTGGCCAGTTGCAAGAGGGCCACTTCATAGACAACCCCCTTTTTAAAGGCCGGTTTGGTTTCTGTATCAAATCCCAGCATCTTTTGCCGGGCCAGGTATTCAATGGAAATCAAATAATCTTCCTTTGTTTCGACCAGCATGATTTCACCTTCAAACTGAATCAGTGGCATTTCTGCCAGTTCATCCTTATCTATACTTTCTTTATACATTGTCGTTATTCTCCCTGATTTGAAAACCGGTCACTGAGCCAATCTGGCTTCCGGGTTTTATTTTTCGATTCAGTTTTAG
>DASXUZ010000213.1:0-18767 GCA_036504555.1 Prolixibacteraceae bacterium
AGATTCAGACGACTCGGAATATACGGTAAGGCGGTCTCCTGAAAAGGTATTGATCGTGGTGATCAGCTCGAATCGGGGACTGTGTGGAGGCTTCAATTCATATGTTACCAAGAAAGCCATGGCATTGGCCAAGACCACATACAACAGGCAATGGAAAGCCGGGAATTTGAATTTTTTGGTCATTGGCAAACAATCCGAAAAGATCCTGCGGTCCTATGATTTCAACCCAGTTGCCAATCACAATGACCTGTTTGACCATTTGACTTTCGAAAGCGTTTCGGTAGTGGCCCAGCAATTAATGGTTGATTTTGTAAGCGGTAAATATGACCGCATTGAATTGGTGTACAACAACTTTATCAACGCCGCTTTTCAGGAACAAGTGACCGAGCAGTTTTTACCCGTGTTGCCTGTTGCTACGGGTATTAAAGCGGATAACAACGTAAATTATATTTTTGAACCATCTCTGGAATACATCATCGAGAAGCTGATCCCACGCTCGCTAATGATTCAGTTTTACAAGGCCCTGCTCAATTCGCATGCAGCTGAACATGGTGCCAGAATGACGGCCATGCACAAGGCAACGGACAACGCAACAGAGTTGATCAATGAATTGACCCTGAATTTCAACAAAGCACGTCAGGCTGCCATTACCAATGCAATCCTGGAAGTTACCAACGGGGCCGAAGCCCTGAACGGTTAAAGATATTTCATTGCCAACAGAACCCGGGTAAGTCATTATCCGGGTTTTTTATTTGTAATTTTATCCACAAGAACTTATCAACGGGGATTCCCACGATCAGGATTTCCTAAGTTCCTCCTTATCCAACCGTTTTCTTTGCCTGAGAATTTCTATCCCTTGAATGAAGGTAGAGTGAATCCATTCAATTACCCAAGTCTGTTCAATTCTAATGGTTCTATTTCAACCAATGAATCCAAGCCATGAGCAATGGCAAAATCCTTCTTTTTTGTAAATCCTGCACCTATATTTCTCAATCGTTTGGCCAAGCTTTGATTGTTGGTATTAGTACTCTTTGAGTACTCTATAAGTACTAAAATCACAATTTCTGTACTCATAGAGTACTCAAAGAGTACTAATACCAATAATTGAATAGTGCCTGATCACCAGGAAAAAGTTGGCCGATGGCCGATAGGAGGGGAGCATTGATTGCAACAATTAAAAAATGAACAGAATTGTTTTTTATTCCAAAATTCTCGTTTAATTCTAATTTCGATCTACAATTCAATCTGTTCGTTTTAATATACAAGGATCATCCGCTGAATTAAGATTAACAAAATATTCGGCATTAGACAAGCCCTACAGGCAGAGGGAGTATAAATACTAAATGATATTTGTAATTATATCAATAGAATCGTTGCCACTCAAAAAACGATTCCGTCATTGATCAGGATCACAGAAAAGATTCTAAACAGTTTCTAAACGCGAATAGTAATTTTTAAAATGTTTTGCGTTATTTCGCATGACAACTTACCTGCAATGACTTAGAATATGAAAAATCTCCTGACACTGCCGTGGGCATTTTTGCTCCTGCTGCTTTTTAATGGCTGCAACCTTGATGAGATTGATTTAAAAAACAAATTATCGAAGGAAACAAACCTGAATCCAGAATTGGCAATCCCCCTTGCCCGGGCCAATGTCACCGTATGGGATTTGATGCAAGCGGCCGACAAGGACAACGAGGAAGGCATGACCAAAGATTCAAACGGGCTGATAAAAATTGTATACCATCAGAAAGACCTTTTTAAATACCAGGGTCGGGACCTGATTCAATTTCCCATCAAACAGAGTTTTTCATCCGGCGATAAAGTGGTGGGCGATATATTGCCAGCAGACATCGATATTTCAACGACAATTACCCTGGGCAAACTGGTTGACAAACTCAAGGGAGCGTTGGATGAAATCATCCCCTTCAATGGAATGAATTTTCCTTTTCCTCCCAAATCGGTTTCCAATATGGATGCTCATTTCAGCCTGAATGCGATTCCCGATTTTACAACCATTACCCTTAGCAAGGGAACGGTGGAAATCACCATGGTGAATGAATTGAAAGTGCCGGTAACCATTGACGGAAGTTTATTTGATGTCGGGTACAACAGAGCCATTACAGATTTTACTTTTACCAATATGGCCGCCAATGAAACCAAAACCATTTCGGCTAGTCTAGCCGGTAAACAGCTATCAAATCAGCTTGAATTCAGGATGATGTCGTTTAGTACCCCTGGATCAGCGACTCCGGTCTTAATTAACTTGGCTGATTTTTTAAAACTATCTTTCCATTTGACCGACCTGGGTGTTTCGAATGGCCATCTGATGATTTCAAAATCTCAACCCGTGAAGGGCTCTGAGGGTGTATTTGAATTTGTTTTTCCCCAGCCTGATTTGAAAGCCTTTAGTGGGGTTTTGAATAAAGGATCTGTTTCAATTGAATCTGGCAATAACTCACAAATGACTGGCACCATTCATTTTACTTTGAGTGAGATCAAAAAGAATGGAGTCCCGGTGGAGGTTTCGATTCCCCTTGGCGGCACTTCAACGACCATTGATCTTACTGGAGCGGTCATCAATTTTAGTTCAGATCCTGTTTTTCCCTTTAACCGCATACCCTATGTATATACTTTGGTAGTCAACAGCACTCCGGGATACATTGATTATTCCTCCACGGATGTAATTAAAATGGATGTTAGCCTGAACGACATTGAATTTAAATCATTTACCGGTGATTTTGGTAAGCAGTCCGTGGCAATTGATCCTGGTAAATTTAACATGAAAGTTGACCTGCTCAATAAAATTGAAGGCATGTTTAAGCTGGCCAATCCCTCACTGGTATTGAGTATTCACAATTCGATTGGAATACCGGCTTCTGTAAGTCTCAATTTAAAGGGGGCCAATAAGTTAGGGCAGTCAGTTGATATATTGCGCAATCCAAATGCATTTGATCTCCCGGTTCCGGCAACGATTGATCAGGGTATTGTAACGGGCAACATTATTTACAACAAGCTAAATTCCAACATTGTAGATTTTATATCCTTACCACCTACAGGCGAAATGGACTACGACGGACTGATTGATTTTAACAAGATCAACCCGGTAACTGCACAAAATCCCAATTTTATGGATATGGATGCCACCCTGGCAATTGATTTGGGGCTGGATCTACCCTTGGAATTGGAGATTAATCAACTTGGATTCAAGGATACAACCAGTATTACCGGAAGTGATTTCAAAGATGTGCAATCGGCAGATCTGATCATCAATGCCTTGAATGGAATTCCTTTGGATATTGATTTGCAGCTCTTGTTTGTGGATACGATTTTCAAAAAACAATTTGGCGCATCAAAAATGACCAGGGTTCTTTCAGCCGCCAAGGTAAATGCTTCGGGGGAGATTACTTCAGTTCAGTCGTCGCAAACATTTACCCTTGACAAGACAGAAATGGAATACCTGCACCAGGCCAACGGACTGGTACTTTCAGGGTCGGTGAGTTCGCCTGATTCGGGTTCTACTGTTGCACCGATTTATTCTGACAGTGAGATTAAGCTGAATGTGGCGATCAAGATAAAAGTGAACCTGTAAAACCGAGACCAATGAAAAATAGTTTTATAAAATTACTGATTGTTAGCCTGATAGGGATGTTGGCGTATTCTTCAGTGTCTGCTCAGGAAAACACCACGCTTTATTTTATGAAAGGGATATCGCAGTCGGACCTTCAAAATCCGGCTCTGCACAACGATTCGAGCAAAGTTGTTCTTGGTCTGCCTGGTTTATCGGGAATATATTTAAATGCCAACAGTGCTTTTGCCGTCCACGATCTGTTTCATAAAGGAACAGGCCTGCAAGCTGATTTACTGGTCACCGATATTGAAACCTTCCATCGTGCTATAAATACGAACAATGCAGTTGAGGAGAATTTTAGCTTGCCGCTGTTCCATTTGAGTTTACGGATCAAAAAATCGTTTTTCAGCCTGGCCATTACAGAAAAACAATCGATTCAGACCACCTTTGCCAAAAGCCTGGTGACCTTTATTAAAGACGGAAACGCCCCCTACATAGGCAAGAATTATGATCTTGGGGATATCGGTATGAACGCCATACACTATCGTGAATTTGCCCTTGGCTATTCTAATGAGCTGATTAAAAATAAATTGACCCTTGGATTGAAAGTAAAGGCGCTCTATGGTGAATCTGCTTTTCAAACACAAAGGATGAACCTACAGGTTGAAACGGCCGCCGATGTTTCTTATCTTAATTTAAGGTCGGATATGAAAATTAACCTTGCAGGACCAGTAACCCCTGAATATGACGCGGATAACTATTTCTCGGGGATGAATTCGGACAATCTGGACGTGAAAGATTATTTGCTTCAGAGTGGAAACCGCGGAATGGCATTTGATGTGGGGGCTGTTTACAATCTGACACCAAAGATCAGCTTTTCGGGAAGTATTATTGACATGGGAAAGATTTCCTTTAAAAATGATGTGACCACCTTAAGCTATGTCTACAACTACAAATGGGAAGGAATTGATTTCTCTAAATCATTGAATGAATCGAAGGCCGATTATGTCGATCCCGGTGATTTGATAGAGGCTGAAATGAAAAAGGTGGGCGATTCATTCAAGCCCAAGAAGAGCGAGTTTGGATCCAAAGCATTTGAGATGACCCTTCCGACAAAAATTTACCTTGGAGGCACCTACCAGTTCAGTTCTAAATTCAATGTTGGATTGCTTAACCGCATGTATAGAAGTGCAACGATCAACAGAAATACGCTTACCTTGTCGGGCAATGCGCTGATTGGCAATTTTTTCAGTTTGACTGGCACTTATTCCATAATGCGTGATTCCTATCAAAACAATTCCTACAACAATCTTGGACTTGGGATGACTTTCCGCATGGGATCGACCCAATTGTATATGGTGAGCGATAATTTACTTGCCATGAGACCTTCAAGGGCAGAATTCACCAATATAAGTTTTGGATTTAATTTTCTCTTCGGAAGAAAAAAGTCCTTTAAGGCGTAATATGAATCCAGTTGAGCGATTTTTAAAATATGAAAAGGGAGGTAACTCCCTTTTTTATTTGATGGTTGATATTGAGAGATTCGTGAGGGAAAATTTACAGACACGATTTTAAGGTGGCCAATTCCCAATTAATTACTAATTTTACCCACTCATATTTTTGAATCGTTATGAATTATTTATTTGTCATATTGGTCCTGGCAAATTTTCTTAGAACAGTCGGTATAATCGTAATTTCCTATTACGTGTTTAGATTTGTCGGGCGTTTACTTTTCCCCATCATTGTTAAGAAGGCTGTCAATAACATGCAGGCGCGGCAATCGACCTATACACAACGCAAACCTGAGGGCGAAGTGACCATTGAAAAAAAGCAAGGTCAACAGGGCCGCCACCAAAATACCGAAGGCGAGTATGTTGACTTCGAGGAAGTCGAATAACCCAAAAATCCCAATAAATATATAAGTATGGCTCAGGAAGATGTTTTTAAAAAACTGGTAGCTCATTGTAAAGAATATGGTTTTGTATTTCAGTCGAGTGAAATATACGATGGACTAAGCGCAGTTTATGATTACGCGCAAAACGGTGTTGAATTAAAAAACAACATTAAAAAATATTGGTGGGATTCGATGATCCTGTTGCACGAAAATATTGTGGGTATTGACTCGGCCATTTTCATGCATCCAACGATCTGGAAAGCATCGGGCCATGTAGACGCATTTAACGACCCTTTGATCGACAATAAGGACTCCAAGAAGAGATACCGGGCCGATGTGTTGATCGAGGAGCAATTGGCCAAATACGAGGATAAAATCGAGAAGGAAATTGACAAGGCCCGCAAACGCTTTGGCGATTCGTTCGATGAACCTCAATTTCGCGAAACCAATGGAAGGGTTGTTGAATATCAGCAAAAATGGAATGAACTTCAGGGACGTTTTGTAAAAGCGCTTAACGATAGCAATTTGGATGAGCTGAAACAAATTATCATCGACCAGGAAATTGTTTGCCCTGTTTCCGGGACCCGCAACTGGACAGATGTCCGTCAATTTAACCTGATGTTTTCCACCGACATGGGATCAACGGCCGATGGAGCCCTGAAAATTTACCTTCGCCCTGAAACAGCACAGGGGATCTTTGTCAATTACCTCAATGTCCAGAAAACGGGTCGGATGAAGATTCCCTTTGGTATTGCCCAGATTGGCAAAGCCTTCAGGAATGAAATCGTAGCCCGTCAGTTCATCTTCCGCATGCGTGAATTTGAACAGATGGAACTGCAGTTTTTCGTACGTCCCGGCACGGAGCTGGAATGGTTTGCCAAATGGAAACAAACCCGCATGAATTGGCACCAGGCTCTTGGTTTTGGAAGCCAGAACTACCGTTTCCACGAACACGACAAACTGGCCCATTATGCCAATGCGGCCGTTGATGTGGAATACCGTTTTCCCTTTGGCTTCAAGGAAGTGGAAGGAATCCATTCACGTACCAATTTTGACCTTTCACAACACCAGTTGTTTTCGGGTAAGAAGATCCAGTATTTCGATCCTGAATTGAACGAGTCGTATGTGCCGTTCGTGGTGGAGACCTCCATTGGTGTTGATCGGATGTTCCTGCAGATCATGGCAGCCTCTTACGCTGAAGAAGAAATCGTGAGCGAAGATGGCAAGAAGGATATGCGTGTTGTGCTTCGTTTACCAGCTCCATTGGCTCCCGTTAAACTGGCCGTGATGCCTTTGATGAAGAAGGACGGCTTGGCTGAAAAAGCCCGTGAGATTATCAATGACCTTAAATTTGACTTCAACTGCCAGTACGATGAAAAAGATTCGATCGGCAAGCGTTACCGTCGTCAGGATGCCATTGGTACCCCATTTTGCGTTACCGTCGATCATCAGACCATGGAAGACAATACAGTCACCATCCGCTACCGCGATACCATGCTTCAGGACCGTGTAGCGATCACTGAACTAAAGGGAATTATTGCCGGAGAAGTGAGCATGAAAAAGCTGTTTGCAAAACTGTAAGTTTCAATTTATCCCTATATATGAGATCCGGTACCAGAAAAGTACCGGATTTTTTTTGCCTGGGTTGCAATCCATTGATTTTTTTTGCCCAGATTCCATCAACCGCGGCCTAAATTTCGTTTTTGTAAATATTAGTGAAATTTGGGCAGATAGTTAAGTGTTGAATTGTAAGTGCAAAGTAAGATTCAAAGAGGTATGCCATCTAAAAATAAGCTTTTTATTTTGAAGTAGTTTTGTTTACAATTAATTAACATCCAGAAAAAGAGCCAACTAAATAGCAAAAATGTTGCGAAACATACTACTTGCAATTTGTAAGCTATTTCGGGGGTTTTTATAGTAAAAAGAAACTTCCCCGCACTTTCCTGTCGTTTTTATCATCAAACGTAGGATTTGCCTACTAAATTTTTAAAACAGGTTTTTACCCTGTAACAAAACGGATTACTAATCGTCAATTATAAAACAAAAGGGTGGTAGCTTTGTATCGTTCAATTCAAGAAAACTAGATTTAAGACCATTAAACAGTTAAAACAAAAGAACATGAAAAAAGGAAATTTATTAATTTATTTGATGTTGGTAGTTTTTTCATCGATTTCTATCAACGTTTGGGCTGGAAATGAAGATTCTCCAAATTCGAATTATAAGATCTCCCCCGATCTGAATTTTAGTCCGACTGCCGACTTCCAAAGATGTTGGGAGATTGCTTATGGTGAATCAAAAACCCCTGTTCATGTTTTTTTGAAGGAAACAAAAAGAGGACAGGAATATGTGGTTCGTTCTTCTTATTTCGAAGTGAAATATGTGAATGGGACACAAGGTTTTGGTGTGAAAAGGGTGAATGGTTCAGAAAGTATTGTATGCGAAAACTTGAATACAGCGGTTCTCAGCGAATCAGGCTTTAACAATCAGAAACAGATAAGCAACGAAGCGATTGCCAGTGACAAGGTTTTAGATTTGATCGCCAGCTATCTTCCTGACTTAATCATGAACAATACCAAAGCATCCTGAATTAATTTGTTGACCATACAAATTTTAAGGGCCGCTTCATGCAATTGAGGCGGCTTTTTTATGCTAGGTTTTACCGAACAAATCACAACATGAAGTAACTGTTTTGGGGCATTTAAAGGTTCAATAAATTTATCAAATAGAATGAATTTCAATTTTATTTGATTACCTTGTCATTAAATATCGAATGTCATATCTCTTAAATTAATAATGCTAACTCCATGAAACTAACCATCCTACTAACACTTGTGGTGGCTTTTGTGCTTACTTTCTTTTCATGTAGGAAAGATAATAATCCACCAACGATGATGGATCAATCATTCATCGTAAAAGAAAATAGTACCCCCGGTTTAGTCTGTGCAACCATTGGGGCTTCTGATCCTGATCAGGACCAATTGACTTATAGGATGGTGGAAGAAAATTTAAATTTCCCCTTTGAAGTAGATCCAAATAACGGCAATGTAAAGATTAGATTGAATGCCAGCCTGGATTATGAACTGGCACAGCAATACAAGTTTCAGGTGAAGGTATCAGATGGATCTCAGACTGCATCCGCCATCATGACCATCAATATCTCTGATGAGCAGGAAATTCCGAATGTCATTGACCAATCGTTTGATATCAACGAGAATATAGAGGGGATTTATAGCATTGGCAATGTGAAATTTAAATCGAAAGGCTTAAATGACGAGTTTAATTTCAAGATCGTGGAAGGAAATTCTTCCAATCTGTTTTTTATAGGAGAAAAAAGCGGGGAACTATTCTTATCCAAAGCAGAAAGATTGAATTACGAAGGTGAAAAGAGTTATTCTTTAACCGTTAAAGTTCAGAACCTGACAACCCCTGATTTGTACGCAATTATTACAATAGGTGTCAATGTGATTGATATCAACGAAAAACCTGCGATCAACGATCAATCGTTTTCCATGATGGAGAATAGCCAGAACAACACAGAGATCGGTTCGCTGATTGCTTCTGATGTTGATGTAGGGCAAAGTCTTAACTACAGCATTCTACAGTCTTCAATTGCCAATGCAGTGAATGTGGATTCAAATTCTGGAAAGTTAACTGTCGGGGATAAATCCAAATTTGATTTTGAAACAAACAATAAAATCATCCTGGCCATCAAGGTAACTGACAATGGAAGCGGAGCCTTGTCTGATACTGCAAATGTCACCGTAAATATTACCGATGTCAACGAGAATCCAATTATCACAACCAAAAATCTTCAAGTGGATGAGAACAGCGCCTCGGGGAATGAAGTTGGAGCGGTGATTGCAAACAGTTATGCAGGCACTCCCATTGAATATTCCATCGTTGCAGGAAATGTTACAGGGATATTTGCCATCAATAAAAGCACTGGAATGATTTCTGTCGCCCAATCGGGTGTATTGAATTATGAAACAAAAAATAGCTATTCCCTGACCATAAAAGTAAATGATACGGCCAATCCGAAATACACCGCCAATGCGGTGATTGCCATTGAGTTGAATGATGTAAATGAACACCCGGTTATTGCCGATGGACTATTTACCGCCAAGACCTCTGTTGCTGTGGGTTCCATGCTTGGCAGGGTTATGGCCAGCGACCCCGATGGACAGCCCTTGTTGTATTCCATTGCTTCAGGAAACACGGAAGGGTACTTTTCAATTGATCCTGTCAATGGAACCCTTCTGTTGGCAAAACAGGTTGTATTGAATGGATTGGATAAAATCGATTTTGCGTTGACCATCCGGGTAAAGGACAATGGATTAATCCCTTTGTCCGCCGAGGCAAATGTGACAGTTACCATCCTGGAAAACACGATTCCCCAAAATGGACTGATCGCTTACTATCCATTCAATGGCAATGCCATTGATGAAAGTATCAACGACCATGACGGTGACCTGCTAGGGGTTGTCAGCACCAGTGACCGAAATGATAAGGCCAACAGTGCCTATTCTTTCAATGGAATCGACAATTACATCAAATTAGATACCCAGATTGGAAATGGGGTACGTACAATTTCTTTATGGTTCCGTTTGGACATGAACATTGATGCCAGCCTTGACCATGCGGTTACATTGGTAACCAGGGATGGAGATCCGACCAATAAATTATTGTTTGCCCTGGGGTTTATACCATCAGGCTGGGCCGGCACTGCCGGTAAACTGAGGTTTTTATATTCTAAAACCACCAGTGACTATTACTATATCCAATCGAATAGTACATCCTGGCAAAAAGACAGATGGTATCATGTAGTAGTCATGATTCATCCTACAGAAGGGATGAAAATGTACATTGACAATGTGAAGCAAACTAGTACCAACCCTTTTAATGAGGCCACCGCTAATACAGTTTTAAATACCTTCATTGGTTCGTATTCAGCAACACCCAACCGGTTTTTTAGCGGTAAAATTGATGATATCCTTTTTTATAACAGGGCAGTTACAGAGGCCGAAATCAATGATTTGTATCACCAGTAGTGCATGTTGGGGCTGAAATAACATCTCTGAGTAATAATTTATGGCTTCTGGAATCTTAATCCTGATGCAAGAGGGAACCTGCATTGAGATCAAGAGAGATGATTATTTAAAGCCAGTTTTTTCATTTGAAACAGCTTTTTTATTCGCTATATCCTATAGCTGATCTCAGCTTTCAAACTGAAATAAATTACCTTTGCGGTGCGGAAATTGCACTGCTACTATTTGATTATGAAGAAGGTCTTAATTATTACCTACTATTGGCCACCATCGGGTGGGGCAGGGGTTCAGCGGTGGCTGAAGTTTGCCAAGTACCTGCCTGAATTTGGCTGGCAACCTATCATTCTTACGGTCGATCCGCAATATGCCAGTTATCCACAGCGCGACAAGAGCCTGGCCTCTGAAATTGACCCTTCTTGTTTGGTCTATAATACCAAAAGCTTCGAGCTGTATAACTTGTATAAACTGCTCTCCGGTAAGAAGGAAGTTCCCTATGGTGGCTTTGCCAACGAATCAAAGGAAGGCCTGCTTCAGAAAGTATCCAAATTCTTGCGGGGCAACTTTCTGCTTCCCGATCCCCGCAAGGGATGGAACAAATACGCGTTCAGAAAGGCTTCTAAACTAATTAGGGAATTCAATATTGATACGGTGGTTACCACCAGCCCGCCGCATTCTACCCAGCTCATCGGGCTGAAGCTGAAACAAACATTCAACATCAAATGGATCGCCGATCTGCGCGATCCATGGACTGATATTTATTTTTACAACCAGTTTAAACATACCGCCCTGGCCCGTGCAATTGACCTTCGGTACGAGCGCAAGGTGGTTGAAAATGCCGACCTGATTGTAACCGTCAGTGAAGATGTCAAACGCATCTTTGCCAGTAAATCGTCCTTGCCCATTGCCGTCAAGACACATGTCATTCCCAATGGCTTTGATGAGGATGACTTCATGATTAGACTAGTGCCTACAGAGCCCAAAAAGGTAATTACCTATACGGGTACCATTTCAGAAGCCTACCCGGTCGATTCTTTTCTGAAAGCCCTATGCAGTTTGGAGCAAGAGTTAAAATCCCAAATCCTGATTCGCTTTGTGGGTAAAGTGCCGCAATCGGTTGTTCAAAAATTCAAGGATACAAATCTTGAAATTGAACTGGTAGGCTATGTCGATCATCCCAAATCAATTGAGTACCTGTTCCGTTCAAACTTGCTTTTGCTCGTTATCCCGGAAGTAAAAAATAACCATGGCATCCTTACGGGCAAGTTTTTTGAGTACCTTGCCTCGGAAATACCAATCCTGGCCATTGGTCCAACTGAAGGCGACCTGGCTAAAATCATTGAGGAAACCCATTGTGGCAAGCTGTTTGACTACCAGGATACGGAGGGTATGCGTGGCTTTATTTTGGAAAATCTGAATAATCCAGGATCAGGATCATCCAATAGCGAAAGTGCAGGCCAATATTCGCGTAAACAGTTAACCAGGAGAGTTGCCCAATTATTGAACGATTAAACGTTGAAGGCATGAGCAAAACTATCATTATCAACCGGCCGCTTTCTGATGCCGAACTTACAGATATAGAACTTTTTGTGGAAGAAGGAGCAAAGGTCTATACCTTATCCAGAGGCGAGACCCTGGATTTTGCCGAGCCCATCGTGATCACTCCCGAAGAAAAAAGCCAGATCAATTACAAGGCCATGAACGAGGTGCTTCAGTTTGGTGACCTGCCTGTTGGCGATCAGACTGTAGCTGATCTGTTCCGCATCGACACTGCCAGCGTCTGGCATTACCACAAGTTCAGGATTTATTTTGCGGTGCGTAACCTGATGTATTCACTCCAGCCTCTCCAGAATCAATTCTCCTCCTTTGAAAATCACATTTGGTATGTATCCCCGGAGGTAAGATATGTACGCAATTTGTTTCCTGAAGTGGAATACCATTTCCCGGAGGAAGTAACAAAGTCAAGTTTCAATTTCAGCATCCTTTTTAGCTATATCTTCCTGATCAAGGTGCGTTGCCTGAAATACTGGTTATCTTCTAAAAAGAAACCAGAATACCTGCTGTACATGACCGAGAAGTATTCTGTGGTGATGGATAAAAAGACCCTGAAGAACAAATCAGGGCACCACATCCTGGATTACCTGATCTCTGAGCTGGATGACCGGTTTGCTCTGCTCACCGAAGTTTTAATGCCAAAGCCGAAAGGAAAATCTGATTATTCGTTTTCTAGAAAGCAATATCAAAGGTCGCTGAACAACTGTCCCAAGATCTTCCTGGAAGGCTTCATGGTCGCTGGTCTGTTCAACAAAACAGTTCGCCACTCTACCCGTTCAGCCAAGAGGACTCTGCGCATGGCTTATCCGCTGGTGCGCGAAATCCCGCTTACGGTAATTCAACAATTGACCCTCGAAGTTTTCCGTTCCCTGCATTCCTCCTCCGGGTTCTTCCTGTTTCGTTATTTCGCAGCCCGCAGGTTCTTTGCCAACTCAGGGATCAAGGCAGTCATTGCAGGGGATGAAAACAGTCCGCTTACCAAGTCCCTTTTGGATGCCGCCAAGTTTTGCGGAATAAAGACCATTGGCATGCAGCATGGAACCATGCACGATCTGCATCCGGCATACCTGTTCACCGCCAACGATTGCCGCAATCACGTGATGCCCGACCTGACGCTGACCTGGGGAAAATACTGGGAGCAATTCCTCATTGAAAAGGGTAATTACCCCAAAGATTCGGTGATATCGGTAGGACAGATCCGTACCGATATTATTCCTGTGATCACAAAAGCGGAAAATAAGAAGCAAGCCAATCCAACCGAGCGCATTCTTTTTGCCTCTCAGCCGCAACGAGACCCCGAATTGCGATATCAGGCCGCTTTTGATGTGTTTAAGGCCGCTCAGAAATTACCCAACACGCAGCTCATCGTGAAGCTCCACCCCCGTGAATTCGCCGATTCAGCCTATTATTCGGCCATTGCAACCGAGGCGGAGTGTAAGAACTACACAATCGATAAAACCTCCGACCTGTATCAGCTCATCGCCTCCTGCGATGTGTTGATCACCTGTTTCTCAACTGTGGGTACGGAAACGGTTTACTTTTACAAACCTTTGATTATTTTGGATCACCTGAAACAGGACATCATGGGTTATGTCGCCGAAGGTGTCGCTTTCCAGGCCACCGATGCTGCCAGTTTAGCAACCACTCTTTCCCTGATCTTCAGAGGAACCCTCAGGGTCGACCGTTTAAAATACAATTCATTTATTCTGAAATATGCTTACCAGATCGATGGCAAAGTCGCCCAACGATGCATTGAAGCCATCACTTCGGCCGATAGCATTCAGCAAAATTAAGGCAGGAAATTGAGTCAATGTCATGTCAACCTTGTTTTGTCACTTCTGGCTTATACAATTTACAATCGGAGCGTCATTGGCAGGAACGAAGCAATCCATTCAACCATTATATAATCAACTATTTAAGTAGATTGCTTCGTTCCTCGCAATGAGGCTCCGATCAAGGTTCTGGCAAACCTACAAGAGTCTATATCATTTGATCCGTAACGCGAGAGTGTTATGTTTGGTTGATCTTTTTATTTCCTTTTTCAATTCTTCCCAACCAATCCCCTTATCTTTTCCGCTCTTCAGATCGGCAGACCTCTTATTCAGTTCATCAATAAGGTTTTTATCATTCCGCCAATGGTTCATTTCGCTGTTTTTTCTCCTTACTTCTGCCTGGTTGCTTTCAGGTATCGCTCGATGGCCGTATCCAGCAGGTTTTCCTTTTGAAGGATCAATTCCACGAACTCGCGGAAAGCACCATCGCCCCCTTTTCTGGTCAGCCTGATTTGGGCGTACCTTTCCATGTAACTTGAAGCATTGGCAGGAATGGCGCTGAATCCAACGGCTTTCAACAACAGGGCGTCATTCAAATCATCGCCCGCGTAGGCCACTTCCTGAAGCGAAATCTTTAAGTCGGCACACAATTTCTCGGCTACTTCCAGTTTGTTTTTCACCCCGATGAACAAATGATTGATCTTCAGCTTTTCGGCCCTGCGCCATACAATCTTGGTATTCTCGCCCGTGATGATTCCCAGTGGAATATCGAGCAGTTGCAGGAAAACAACTCCTGCACTATCGGTTGTATTAAATTTTTTCAATTCATTGCCCGTCTGGTCGTAATACATTCCCCCGTCTGTCCAAACACCGTCAATGTCAGTCAACACCAATTTTATTTTCATAATTTAATCATTTCAGCATAAATAATTTCGTTGGCTGGTATGGCCACCAGGGCCTTTTTACCCACAATCTTGTCTTTTTCAACCCATTTAAATCCATCGCCAGGACTGAGCATGTGCAGATCGTTTTCGGCAATAGTCTCACCTGCGGCAATCGAACGCACTGTAGCGATCGATCGTTCCAGCTTTATCCTTGTTGCCAGTACAGTATCGCTGACAAAGATATCTTTTTCACCAATGGCATATTCGGTATTGCGGATGTCGCGCACCATACGCCAGATCCCTTCTGGTTCGAGCGATCCGCGATGATCGGTCCCCTTCATGGTACGGTCCAGGGTGATGTGTTTCTCGATGATTTCAGCACCCATTCCAACAGCCACGGCTGGCATCAGGATCCCGATCGAATGGTCGGAGTAGCCGATGGTATATTGAGGAAATTGTTCTTTCAGGTATTGAATACTCAGCAGGTTAATGTTCTGGTACTCCGATGGATATTGTGACAGGCAATGCAGGATACTGATGTTGGAATGGTATTTTGTAATGATCGTCAGCGCATCGTCCAGTTCTTTTTTACCAGTCATGCCCGTGGAAAGAATCATCGGGATGTTGGTTTCCGCCATTGCTTCCAACAGCGGCAGGTTGGTCAAATCACGCGAGGCCACTTTCAGCCGGTCGGGAGTAAATAGGCGCAGCATCGACAAACATCCCCTGGCGCACAAGGTTTCTACAAATTCAAGTCCCTTCGACCTGGCATAGTGGTACACCTCGAAATGCTGCTCATCGTTCAATTCCAAAAAGGCCCGGTGCTCGCCATAGGTTTTCCCGAAGGAATTGGGATTGTCATAAGGGCGGTGCATTTCAGAGGCTGAAAGTTCTTCCTTCAAATCGCGCCTGGTCATTTTCACCGCGTTCATCGGCCGGAGCATCTGCCCAAACAATTTGTCAATCACGGGTTGGGTCACAAGGTCAATGAGTTTCTTGGCAATTTCAACTTCGCCATTGTGGTTCTGTCCGATTTCGCCAATGATATAAGTTGATTTTGTCATGGTGTTGAATCCTTTTGTCTTATTTTTGATTTTTCACGATTTCCTGTTTCATCGTTTCCAGTAGTTCTGGATGTTGGTCCAGCCAGCCTACAATGTCCCGAAGGCCAAAATTAGGGTTTTCCTTTATGATTGTTGCAAATATTTTCTTCTGAATATCGAAATCTTCCGCCGTATCCAATGTCATGCGGATATCGGTACGCGAAAATACGATGGGGTCAGCTTCCATAAACTGAACATTGAAGAGGGAAGGGTTGCCATAAATGAAATTGGTCACATGCTCGTGGTACAATTTTTCGGAAGTGAGCCTGGCCGCCTTTTCAAGAGCATCGAGCCGGACTGCTTCCGCCCAAAAGCCAAAATGAGTCAGGATAGAAGGTTTATTTCCCTCCAGTTGAAAGCCAAGATAATCGGCATCCGATTCTTCGAAGGTCGCTGCCAGGGTTTTCAGGCATTCTAAATCGAGGAACGGGTTATCGGCACAGATACGAATAATCTTAAGAAACCTGAATTGATGGGCTGCCTGGATAAATCGATCCAGCACATCGTTTTCCGATCCCCTGAATACAGGTACCTGATGCTGGTAGGCCAATTTGCAAAGCCGTTCATCCAGAGGATTAACGGTCGTAGCTAACACAAGGGGCAGATCCAGTTTTTTGGCTTTCTCCAGCAGTAAATCCAGGATGGTCTGTTCCTTGTAGAAAGGCTGGATCACCTTTTCAGGCAGTCGGGTTGAGCCTGTGCGGGCCTGAATAATAATTCCTAATGGCAACATGGGATAGGATTTGTTTCTATTGAATACAAAAATACGGAAATTATGACTTGTGTGACAAGATAAATATTCAAACCTCCATATGCACTTTCTTCTCTGGATGATTTACCATGTAACGGCCCATTTGGAAACCATCCAGGTTTTTGAAGCCTGCGATGTTGCTCCTTCAAAGTTATTGTTATAAATGGGTTCAATACCCGTCTTCCAGTCTGCTGTCGTGTAACAGCTGATAAGTCAATTCATGATCAGCAACCTTGATGGGCTGATCTTTGCCATCAAAACACAGCAATCTGCTGTATATTAATCATATAGATAGCTTTTCTTCGCTGCGAATGTCGTTTAAGCTTTTTATACCAAAAATCTCCCATACCTATTTGTGAACTATTTGCTTTGGAACGAAAAGAGATATCTCCAAGGGTGATTGTCCCTGATGGAAGAGGGTATTGAAGGCTTCTATCTGATACCCATCTGATACCCATCTGATACCTTTCTGTAAGGTAAGGTTACAGAAAGGTATCAGATGGGTATCAGATGGGTATCAGAAAAGGTAGGGATGACAGGAAGCGGAGGAGAGGATCAAGCTAGGATGAATGACAGTCAGCCGACCCCATGCCCGATGCCCGAAGCCTTTATTTCTCCGCCCGACTTATTAGCTGTTACACAACACTACAAGGCAGGTGGTTGGAAAGAAGGTATAAAAAAGAGGCTGTAAATACTTCAAGCAGGAATTGGTGAGAGTTATCCTGCCTTCTTTTTAATCAATAGCCGGGATGCTGGTTTACCGAATGATCCGCATCATCTTCAACACTTTATCAATGACCAGATTCACATCTTCGGAAATGCGCAGAAAGTAACACAAACCGATGAAGACTGCACTGACGGCTGAACAGCGAATGATTAAATCGATGAAATAATTGTCGATCACAGGAATGAATTTTCCGATGGCAAAGGCCAATAGTCCAGCTGCCACGCATTTGAGGTGGATAGGCCTATATGGAAATAGTTGCATGTTGTGCTGAAGGTAGAAAACCCGCAACAGGGAAGCTGTGGAAATGGAAACCAGCGACACGAAGGCAGCGCCGGTCATTCCCCACAATGGGATAAAAATCATGTACAGGCCGATGGATAACACCACCAGCACGGCCATTGAATAGGTTTGAATCTTGAACTTGTGAGAGGTGCCAATGATCTGTACGCTCGACCCGGTAGAAGAAACAATTAACTTTGAAAGGGCGATGAGGATAATCACCCATTCACCGCCAGCATAGGCGGCAGGTAATACTTTAAAAACATTGTGCAGGTTGGTCACCAATAAGATAAAGAGCAACATGGCTGCAAACAGCTGATTGATACTGCTTTTGTAGTAAATGTCGTCGATGGTTTTCAAATCATTGTTCTTCCAGGCTTCTGCAATGAGCGTGGAGGAGATTTTGCCCAGAGCAACCGCTGGTACCATGATGATGGAGCCGAAGTAAAAACTGATTCCATAGACCCCCGTCAGTGAAAGGTTGAAATATTCGTTGAGCAGAATCGTGTCAATATTGAGCAGGGCCACCGCACTCAGGCTGCTGAGCAGTCCAAAAATGGACAGGCTAATCATTTGCTTTCGCAGTGGGGGCTCAATGAACTCCAGTTTTGGCTGTATATTGAACTGTTTTCGGTAAATGAGCAATCCAGCCAGGTAAACAGTCGGGAGGCAAAAGAACACGACGAACCCGAAAATGAATTGGGAAAAGTTGATCCAGTGCAGGTAATAGGCCACCAGTACCATTAGGTTGCCCAGGCGCATCACAAAATCGGTCAGGATGGATCCTGTGGTGGCATCGAAAAGCATCTTGTTGTAAGAATCCAGGATCAGGAAAAACATCCTGAAAAAGAGAAGTGGCACCAGGTACCAGATATACTCCACCAAAAGTGGCGATTTTTCCACATTACTTTCAATAATGTAGGGCTTCAAGATAAAAAAGGAGACCAGGGAAATGATAAACCCGATCGTTCCAACCACCACGGAAAGGAAGACAAAGCCGTTGTGGTTTTTATCCTTGTCGCGAAAATATGGGAACAGGCGTTCGATTACTTTTGGGAATCCGAGGGTGGCGAATTGGGAGTAGAGTCCGGAAACGGCAATCAGGATGGTGGTCAGACCGATTTGCTCGGTGGATAATAGTTTGAGAGAAAATACCGTATAAAAAAATCCGATGACAACCCCCAAATAGG
>DASXUZ010000214.1:0-1984 GCA_036504555.1 Prolixibacteraceae bacterium
ATTGAACCCGTGGGCTTTTAAGGCATCGAAAGTGCGCTCGATCTGCGCATCATCAGCAATTTCAGCATAAGCCAAGTTGGGTTCAAGAGTGGTAATGATAGGGGTGCACATATCGTGATTCTCCATTAATTTAGTGGGATGTTTGGATAAGTGATAAAGCAATAGGCATTGACCAGCCATAAAATCGGTGGTATCTTTAATACATATGTTGTTTAGTCAACAAGTGTTGCCAAATTTACCATCTTCGGATGGCTCAAGTCAACCATCAAAAACAAGCTTTTGTTGCTTTCGCAACACTGGAGCGATAATGTTGCCTAATGAAGAAGAAAAAAAGGACCCGCGGGTAAAACGTACCCGCCAATCCATCGAGCAAGCTTTCCTTAACCTGATGACCGAAAAAGGCTTCCAGGCGCTTAGCGTACAGGATATTACGGAACACGCAGGGATCAATCGGGCTACATTTTATGCCCACTTTCCGGATAAGTACGACCTATTGGACCATTTCATTCGCAAAGAATTCCACCAGTTGGTTGAAAATCGCATGTTGAATGCCTGCCAGTTCAGCCTGGTAAATTTGCGCTCACTTATCATCGCTGTCTGTGAATTTGTCGACAATGCCCAGGGGCGTTGTTCGATGACCGAGAAACAATTCAGGCTGCTGGTAGCCTCACAGGTTCGTACCCAAGTCAATACGCTGATCCTGCACTGGCTGGGAAATACCGGTCCCGAAGATGAACAGACCGTTATGCATGAACGCGCTGCAACCGCATCAAGCTGGGCGATTTATGGCCTGGCTACCAAATGGAGTCAATCCAAACGTGTACCCCCGGTCGAGCAATATGCAGATGAAGTCCTGCCCTTGATCGCGGCAAACCTGAGTTTTAACACCGAACCCGATCGAGTATTACAAATTTCCGCATGAAGATTTCCCGGACCATTATCGCCAGCGATGGCGCAGATTGGCGTGCGTGGTTGGCAGCCAACCATGATAAAGAGCAGGAAATCTGGTTGGTATATTTCAAGGCCGCCAGTGGGCAGACCGGCGTCGATTATGAGACCTCAGTTGAGGAAGCTTTGTGTTTTGGTTGGGTGGATAGTATTATCCAGAAAATTGACGAATTTAAATATGCCCGCAAATTTACCCCACGCAGGCATGGAAGTATTTGGTCTGCGAGCAACAAACACCGGGTGGAAAAGTTGATCCTGGAAGGACGTATGACACCCGCCGGTATGGCAAAATACGATCCAAACGCCAGGGAAAGTATCAGCGAAAGAGCCTAGGAGACCAGGTAGGGTCGGAACCCTTTTCCTGATGAAATTCCACCAGCTATAACATCCAACGAGGACCAGCTTATTGGCGGGTGATGAGCGCGAAGCACTCCGGCACACGACAGAAACGGCTGGCAGAATTGACAGCGCTGTTGGAACAAGGGAAAAAGTTGGGTTTGAAATAAGTGCATTCCCGGAAGTATGTCATATTTCCGATTCGGAAAATGTGACAAAAATGAGTTCAATAACACATTGGCACGAATTTCAAAAAGGGTGGATAATAGCAGTATGAACCAAAAGGATGATTTCTTCGCATTTTTTGGAATCCTTTTGCTGGTTTACCGGACGAGCCTGGTAGGTGTAATACACACCTACCAGTTTTTTTTTGTCCGTGTCATCGCTCCAATATGGAGAATAACACCACCATTTACCAAGGAGAATGAATGCAAACACCGTGGGAATATCGATATGCCCATCGCATGCAAAAAATGGGGAGTTCAGTTATTCGGGAATTGCTTAAACTAACCGAACAACCGGATATTATCTCTTTCGGAGGGGGACTACCAGCTCCGGAAGTGTTTCCGCTAAAAGAATTTAAGGACGCTTGCAACTTCGTACTCGATAATTACGGCGCACAGGCGCTGCAATACGGTACAACCGAAGGTTACCTGCCCTTGCGCGAGATGATCACCCGCCACACCGCTCGTTATAGCAT
>DASXUZ010000215.1:0-7036 GCA_036504555.1 Prolixibacteraceae bacterium
GGTTCCTGCTCCCACAAATTTCAAATATACATCATGATTCCCCGAAATGGAAGCGACTGGAGATTTATATTTTTTAAAGACAGTCCAGCTTCCTGTATTGCCGATGGTGCATTCTGCCACTTTCTGACCCGAATCAATTGAATCAAGCCATACTTGCACCATTCCCCCGGATGCGATACTGGAGGCCGTGAATTCAACAGAATCAGGCACTGAAGCGATATCACTGTTGCCAAATTCCACCCCCGCGTACAAGGCCCAATCGTTGGGATGAATGTTATCCAATACCCTGATCCCCAGAACGGGCACACTCCTGCTGGTACCAAACTGATTGGCCGGACATTCGGCCAGGATGGGTGTGTATGCATCCCGGTAAGTATAGAGGTCGAAATATGCACTGTTGGCTCCCTGAACAAACAAGCCCTGCCGGGTTCCAATCCAGGTGGAAAAGTCGGAATAGGAATCGATGATCGAAATATCAACGGCCTGACCAACCTGCGTCCAATCGTTTCCGTTGCCGCTGAAATAGCCGCTTAGGCTGTGATTGATACGCACGATTTTGAGCCACAGGGTATCTCCCACTGTATTTTCAACTTCGTACCTTGTATTTTCAAAACTAAAGACCGTTGTTTTCTTCCCTTCAGCGGAGATGGTACTACAAAGCTTGACAAACTTGGTTTCATCGCTCCTGATAATCCGAAGCCCAGCCTCGTCTGTTGTTGCCTTGGCATTGAAATCAAGACGGGTGATCAACGAATAGTTGTGTTCCCCATCGTTCTTGATCACCGTATTGGCTTTGATCGTGCTCTTGGGGCTCAATCTTAGCCATCCGGGCCGTTCACTCAAGGAAAATTTACCTGAAGCGGTGTATCCCAGGAACGACCATTCGGGATTTAATTTGGTGGAAGTGAAGGAATCAGACTTGGGAACCATCCATGGGATGCCGCTGCTGGGCAATCGAGGGGCCGTGAATGACTGATTGATCGGGTAATCGGCCACAGGTCTTAAATTCGCATTATAGCGGACCTGGTTTAGCAATCCCTGGCGCCCCTGCCCTTTCCACTCTCCCTTGGCATACAAAGGATGAATGACCCATGAAGTACTGTCACCGATCAATACCGCCGCAGAACTGTGGTTGGGCGAGGCAAACAATGAACCTGCCTTCAGGGGATCGGTCTCCTTAAAGAAATCACCCAGTATGACCCATGCCGCCTGGTCGGCAGTCAGTGTTTTGCTTCTCATCACCTTTTGGCCTCCTGCCACATCTCGGGCAAATGAATAGAAATAGTAACCCCGGTATTTCCACAACACCGGTCCTTCGGCCCAACTGTAGGTAAATGCCGGACTGGGATTCAGCCATGTCAAATTATAAACCACCCCGGTCGGTTGACCATCATTTCCCAACTCCACAATTCCATTGTTGGGCTGACCGTTTTTGACAACCATGTACCATTTATTATCGGTATCGATGAAGATCGAATTGTCGTACCCCAAACTATAGTTAAGGCTCGAAGGGTTGTTCACCTTGACAGGTGTACCCCATGGACCTTCCGGCTTGGCGGCTGTAACAAAATACATGGAATTGGCTCTTGAAAAGTAATCCCAGTATTTACCATTGTAGTAAACGATCTGTCCACCCCAACAGCCTGCTCCCGGCTTATCGTCGTAACCCGACCAAGAAGCGCTCACCGGTTGGGCAATGGCCTCCCAGTGGACCAGGTCGGTCGAGTGGTAAATTACCGGTGTGGGGTTAAACGATGAACCAGTGGTATAATAGTCCTTCCCCACTTTGGTGAGCGTACAATCGGGATGATCACCCGGGATCACCGGGTTCATATAGGTTTTGAAGGAAGGTGACTGACCGTTCATGTTCAGTACCATTGCCAAAGCAAATACGATCAATGCAATTTTTATCATCTGCTTTTTATTTGTTTTACAATCAATTAAATACAATCTCTATTTTGGCATTATCGTAACAATGATCCGTTTATAGCGTGATAACGACGGCTTTCCTTTATCTGTCACTTTCAGAATAATGTGGGCCGTTTCCTTTTTCTCCACTTTTGGAGCTACCACGTACAACGAATGTGAATTTTCAGCTGCCGTCAGTATCATTTTCTGATAGCTGCCCGCTTCCGGATAGCTAAACCACAAGTAACTGAGATGATCTCCGTCAGGATCGGTCGAACCGCTGGCATCCAGACCAAATCCCTCGCCTGACTTTACCGTTATTTCTCCGGGCTGACTTATTGCAGGAACTGGTGGATGATTGGCTTCCTGAAAGGGTTTCGTGCACCAATCCATCCGGGCTGCAAAGTCGTTTTGGAAGTCATCGCGCCAACGCCACAAGGTCACTTTATCATCCCGAAAAGTGAGGGTGTCTGCCTTTACTGCCCGCCCATAATCATGAGGCACAAATGAAGTATAACTGTCAACAGCATTGGTCCAGATTTCCCTTGTTTCAGGCACAAACGGAACTCCCGAGCTCCCTTTTTTGAGCTGGGCAAAATCAGGTTTGTACAGCTCGTAACGACCGCCCCAACCACCCCATTCAGGATGTTCTGGTTCATTCAATCCGTTGGATATTAATGACAACCAGGAAGGAGTATCCCCTTCCATCCCATAAGCTACATCAGGGTATTCAGCGCCAAGGGGACCGTGACCCTGTTGAATGTTTTCAGCCAGCCAGGTGTTGCTGATTTTCTCATTGTTGATGCCTTTCACAAAACTGTTGATGGCAATCCAGGTCGCGCTGCCGTAATCATCGCCCGGGCTCACAATGTAGAACAAGCCAGGGAAATTATTCCTGATCCAACTGCCACTGTCGTCCTGGTCGGAGATGGTATAAACCCTGAGTTTTGCAATTAATTTTGCAGCTTCCGCTTCTGTTTTTGTATACTTAATTTTATACAAAGCCTGGGCAAGTGTATTGGAACCTCCCCAAACAGATATCCACAAGGGACGCTCATCTTTTTCTTCCAATACTTTTATTATCCAGTCCGAGCCTTCTGAATCTTTCCCTTCACCCACCCCCAGCATTCCATATTTGGGCAAGCCCTGCTTTACCAGCGATGATAACTCTTTGGCCTCCCGGAAACCAGCTTCATGCTTCAAAAGGTTAGCTTGTACTTTGCCATAGGCCTGAATTATTTTGACAATTGCTTCAGGAGCTACACTGGTTCTTTTCCATACTGAGGTGGTGGCAATCAAGCCTTTAATATCAATCTCATTCGAATAGACCAATAAACGAACAAAGGACTCTGTATCATCCACTTCGGCTTCGATATCACTCAATACGATCAGCCGATGCTGCTTCTCAGATGGATTGGCTGAAACCATGTTTAGCGACCCAAGAATGAATGTCCCAAGCAATCCCGTTAAATACAATTTTTTAATCATCGTCTGTTGATTTATTCAGTTCAGTATTATTTGTCCATCATCCAATCGGCGCGTTGCAAGAACTCAGCCTGGTATTGCGATTTCCACCTGGAGATCGTTGATCCGCCTGGCCCATCAACCCAATGGTTGGTCGTACCTGAGCGGATGTATTGTCCACCCCAGCTTTCCTGTGTGGGATCTTCAGGATTGTTCATCCCATGCGCCGCACTCACCAGGTATAGAAACGAAGGCGAATCCCCTTCCTTCATCCCCGTGTTTCCTTCTGCCCAATATTGCGGGTATACAGCCCCCAATGGTCCGTGATTTTGACGAATGTTCATATTAAGCCAATCCAGATCTGAAAGCGGATCACTGCCGCCAAAGATGCCCATATAAGTAGTCTTCGAGTATATAATGAACAAGCTGGGGAAATTATCTAGCAGCCAATCGATCGTATCATCCTGATGCGCGATTTGATAGATACAGATCTTGCTGAGGAAAGTTTGCAACCCGGCAGCGCTGCGCGTATGCTGTACCTTCCAGATTGCCTGGGCCAAATTGCTGCAATCGCCCCAAACACAAAACCATACGGGCCGTGTATCAGGCTTGTCAACGATGTCGATGATCGCTTCAGAAGCCTCACTATCTTTGCCTTCACCAATATTATTGCTCACCGACCTCCCCCAGGTGCCACTGAGACCCTGGAAGGTAACCGAACGCAGGTAGTCAGCAGTCGGATACCGGGAGTCATGCTTGCGCAGGTTCTCATCCACCTGGTCGTAGAGGCCTATCATGTCCAGCATGTTTTGCTTTTTCGCTATGTTGGCCAAGGTGCCTGATGAAGCCACCAGTCCTTCAACGTCAAACTCGTTGATATACAAAAGAAAACGGACCATCGACTGTACATCATCCGGATCACTGCGATGATCGGTAGCGCCATTACCCAGTGATATCGCGATCACGTCAGTGGGTGGAAAATCTGACGAGATGACCACCCGGAGCTGAGCCTGTAGTAATTCGCCCATGAACAGGAAAACAGAAAAAAACAGTATTAATTTGATCCGACTCATTCTCTTTTACATTATTAATAAAAATTGCAGCAATTTCCTCTGGTTCATTCCTATTCTAAGCCAGTCAAAGTCAACAAATCAGTCACTCTCTTCCTGCAGATGCACAATTTCGAATAAATCTGAAAGAGATACATGTGCTTATTGTTTGATTATTTTATTCGTTATGCGTTTGCTCCCATCTGTAATTCCAAGAATATAAATACCCTTGGGCAATTGGGAACCAATTTTCCCCGAAGGAATGTTTTTAAGCTTTTCGCGGTACAGCATCTGTCCCGAGAGATTGGATATTTCGATGACGGTATTGTTGCTGAAATTCTGCAAATCCAAAGTTTCTTCACCGCTAAATGGATTGGGATAGGCCAAAGAGTGATTTTCGAGATTGGATACCTGATGGATGCCTACTGTGAGAGGCGAACCTTTCAAAGCAAAAGTAGTAATTGATTTTGGGGGAAGTTTAATATTTCCACCGGCATAGCTACCCAGTAAAATACAATTCTCGGTGGCCGACGTCCGGTACATGTTTCCTGAAGAAACGGTATAGGCAGTGGGCTTGATAGAGATTGAATCCTGCGTTGCAGAAGCGTTAATGGCCACAATGCTCATGCTGAGCGAATCAGGGCTAAGAAATGCGGATACCCGAAGTGTTGTGGTACTTCCTGCGGTTTCCACCCTGCTGTAACCGGGCTTTATAAAATAGGCATATTGCTTGAAGGCATAGTACTTTGTTCCCACTTTAAAGCCATTTGGATTCACCCAGGTGCTCGAAGTCCAGGGATTTTCCATGTCCATAAAATCACTGCCGGGCCATATTAAATCCCATACCAGGTAAGCCGATACATTTTCAATCACCAGTGAATTATGAATCACCTGAGACAATGTCAACCAGTCCTTATCGCTATATTCAGTTTGCATTTTGGGGATGTTGGGATAAGCGGTATTCAGAACCGTCATGTTGGTCACCATGGTGGCAGGATCAGTACCAGTATATAAATGATGCGCCACGGCATAACATTTGGTCATATCCATCGTTTTGGTGTAATCGCCCGGACGGCCTCCCCATGCATTTTCGATTCCCAACACTTCAGGCCCGATCATCTTAGGGCTCACAGTCAGTGTCTTGCTGTATTTTGAAAGGGTATCATATACCGCGTTGAATGCTTTTGAATAAGAAGCCACCTTCACATTTTTGGCCAATTTCTTATCGTATACCGTTTGCTCTGTTGGCATGAAGATACATCCTTCATATCCCGGATTCCAGTTAGGTTCATTCTGGATGCTGATGTATTTGATATCGACACCTTTGGCTTTATAATCGACCAATGATTTGTACCACCATTTGGCAAAATCGCCGTATACGAAGTTTCCGGCCAAGTCGACAGCCAAAGTGGCCATTGTTTCGTCATTGGCAGGTTTGCCGTTACTTTTATATTTTCCCGGAGGCGACCAGGAAGACATTAAAATATCAAATGCCCCTCTTTTTTTTCCTTCCAGAACGATGCTTCGGGTATCCAATACACCTTGATTGTCGCCCACTTCATTCATGTATAAATTACGCACCCTGAACAGACTCATCCCTAAATCGCGAAACAGGTAATCGTAAATCATGGAACGCTTGGGATGTGAAACCACCCAGTTATCGTAATAGGCAATTGAACCGCCAAAGCCGGAGATGGTTTGCTTCTTTACACTGGTATAAACCGTGATTTGCTTTTGGGAATACGATGTCTGAGTGAAAATCAAACCCATCAACAGAGAAATAAAGCAAAGTTTCTTTTTCATTTTTTCATATATTTAGTCCTTTCTGCCTCCTGCACATTCATTCTACAATTTTAAGAGAACAAATTGAAGAACCAGCATAAAGGTAGAATCAAAATCATTCATCGAGGTATTAAAACACGATTTTAGACCATTTTATGCTAGAAATGGGGGATGCACAGGGGGAAGTTTTTTTTGGTCTTGTGCTGAATAGGTGATCGGCAAAAGTAACCCGGGAAAAGGAGTAGCAAGAGAAAAGGCCATTGGATGCCGACACTCACTCCATGTACCCCTGGCGGACGATTGTCCATATCCCCATACAGATAGGAATTGGACTTCTGGAGATAGAACCGCTAATTCCCCGAATCGTGTATTTTGTTCTATCCAGTTCAATGGCCTGGTTTATAGAATAGCCCCTATTTGATATGGTTTAGATGAGTGGATCCAATTGTCAGTATCATAGGAATTTGACAAAAGGATAGCTCAACCTCTCTCCTTTGAAGGTTAAAAATGCCAATTAGCGGATTTGTCGGAGAACAGGTTGTCACTTCATCCGTAACAATACAAGAGAAAAGGGCGCCTATAAAATGGCACCCTTCAACTTGTTCGATCAACGACTCAAGCCACTCAAAATAGCTATGTGCTACCAACTTCTGATGAGAATAAAATCTTATGATTTTCTAATAAACCGATAAACTTTTACCGAATGAGGCGGAATCTTCACATATACACTACCCTTGTCCATCAGAACTTCTTGGTGTTCCCATAAATCACGTACTGAATAATTTTCAAGTTGATAAGAATCGGGTGGCCAGTTCTGGTCATTTGCTTTTAAA
>DASXUZ010000216.1:0-5414 GCA_036504555.1 Prolixibacteraceae bacterium
ACCCGAAACGCCATACGATTCAGGAATAGGGAGGGTATTTTGGTTGAGCCTTACACCAAACCGATCCTCAATTTTGTCCAAATTACTCAGTAAGACATACTTTCGGCACATGACTATATTTTAATCAAATTGAATGATTGAAATATAATTAAAACAATTGTATCAGCTCACATTAAAATTGCCTTTTGTGGAACTCTTGTTGTGCTGTTACATGTAATAGTTCGATATTGATTATTGGCTACCACTATCCTTTGCTCCCGATGAAAATCGGGAGCAAAGGATAGTGGTAGCAAGGTATTTTGATCAAAAGCTTCCATAAACCATCAAAACAAAAATTACAAATATTTTTCCGTAGGATGTAGGAAACGTAGGAAACGTAGGAAAAAACACGAATTATGATGAATTACACGCATTGCTTTATCCCTTATTGGTACTTAAACTTGTCCTTGCTGATTTCAACCAAAAACCTGCTGGGGTATGACATGAACCCACTGTAGGTCGATACATAAGAAGGCATGGTGATGGTCAGGTCTTCCTTTGCACGACTGCAGGCCACGTAAAACAGCCTGCGTTCTTCTTCCAGTTCTTCAATGTTTTTGATCGCCCGAATCGACGGGATCATCCCATCCAGCGCATGGGGAATAAAGACGCTGTACCATTCCAGTCCCTTTGCCGAATGGATGGTCGATACAGTCAGTGGCTTGTCTTCTCCCTCATCAATCAGGGGAGTTGTTTTGTTTCCAAAACGTTTGGAAGGAGGATCAAGTGCAAAGTCGGTCAAGAATTTGGTCAAGGAGTCATACTGGCTGGCAAGGGTCACCAGGACGCCGATGTCAAGCAACCTGATCTGGTAATCAGGTTCTACGGCCATTAGAATGGGAGTATAATACTTGCTAATGATTTCCAGCTTATGCGACAGGCTGATATTGATATCACTGGCTGCCTTCAACATCTCCACCAGAGTCCGCAGTCCTTCCGCAAACTTGGCTTTCTGAAAGGAATCAATGTTCAAACCCTTTTCAGCAATGATCTTTTCAATGATCTTACGGGCCGAAACAATGCCCACCCCGGGAATATATTTCAAGATCCGATGCCAGGCAACAGCTTCATAAGGGTTTTGAATGATCCGAAGGTAAGAGATGATGTCCTTCACATGTTTGCGTTCGTTGAATGCAAGTCCGCCAACGGCAATATAAGGGATGCCCCGCTTGTTCAATTCCAGTTCAATAAACCGCGCGTGCCAGAAGGCCCTGACCAATACAGCCACCTGGTTTAAGGCAATTCCTTTTTCACGGTACTCCAGAATTTTTGAAACAATGTATTCAGCCTCCTGTTGCTGGTCATAAAATTTCCGCACAAAGGGCAGGGCCTCTTTCTGAATATTGGAATAGAGCCGTTTTTTATACCCGATCTTGGCATTTCTGATAATATCGTTGGTAAAATCAAGGATCTTCTGGTTACTGCGGTAGTTTTCCTCAATCTTAATGACCTTGCAATCAGGATATTTCTGGGGGAAGCGAAGGATATTCTCATAATTGGCACCCCTGAACGAATAGATGCTCTGGGCATCGTCACCCACGATTAAAATATTGCGGTGGGCATCCGATAAGTATTCCACGATGTCTTTCTGAACCACGTTGGTGTCCTGGTACTCATCGACCATGATGTATTTGTATTCCTCCTGCACCAGTTTTCGGAACATCAGGTTGTCCCTCAGGGCATCCCTCAATTCATCCATCAGGTCGTCGTAATCAAAGATGTGGCAGATCTTCTTGTAGCGGGCATATCCCTGCCTGATCATTTCCAGCTGATCGAGGTACTCCACCAGGCCTGTAAATTCATCCTCAATTACTTCTTTGATGCTCAGGTTGCGGTTTCGGGCAGAGGAGATAATCTCCTGGATCCTGTTCTTTTTTGGAAATGCCACCTCCTTGCTGATGAGTTTAAGTTCCGATTTGACCAGGTCAATGGTATCGGCTGAATCCTCTGAGTCAATGATGGTAAAATTGGAAGGAATGTTTAACAAATTGGCATATTTCCTCAGTACATAGTTTGAAAAAGCGTGGAAGGTTCCGCCAAAGACTTTTTGTACACTGTTGTCTTTCAGCAATTCCTGCACCCTGGCAGTCATTTCAAAGGCTGCCTTGCGGGTAAAGGTCAGGAGCAGAATCTCCTGGGGTGAAATCCCATTTTCAAGCATAAAAGCCACCCGGTGAACAATCACACGGGTCTTGCCACTCCCCGCCCCTGCAATCACCAATACCGGACCACTGATGGTGGTGACCGCTTCAAGTTGTGACCTGTTCAATTCAAAGGCATAGTTAATTTTATACGCTTTGGTCAGCTGAATTTCAGTCGTGGTGGCAGGTCGGTCTTCAATGGAGGCAATGATGGATTTCAATTCCTCGATTTTGCTAAGTGTCTTTTCCGAAATTTCAGCATCGGGATATTCGTCCATTTTGATGACCGATAAGTCTGCCGTATTCTGAACATACGGTGCCGGTGCATTTTCCTTTGCCTTTAGGGCAAGCGCACTGATGGCATCCAGAAACGAATCGGTTAAATCAACCTTTGCTGGTTCCTGATCTTCCATTCCCATGATACTTTCTTCAATCGACATACCGCTTATTTTCAATTGTTATGAGGCCACTAATTTAAACATCCTGCCATAGAATAATAGAAAAATTGAAGGAAGTTTTAAAAATGACATTTGAACTCTCCCTGTATGACATGACTATTATATAATCATTTGTGAAGCTCGAAATATAATCAAAATCTATTATCTTCCCGCAAATAATGCTGTAAAGTAACAGAGTAACAAAGTGACAAAGTAACAGAGTAACAAAGTAGTGCAACAGCAAATAGGTTGCTTCAATCTTCAAGAACCTCATTCAAAGCGGTATCCTTTGCCGTCTGCTTTAGCTGACGGTAAGAATTTTGCATTTAACCGTCAGCTAAAGCAGACGGCAAAGGATAGTGCCCTGAATGAGGTTCTTGAAGATTGAAGCGACTTATGAGCTGTTGCACTACTCTGTTACTTTGTCACTTTGCTACTTTGCGACTTTCAATTAATAGGTGCGGCTACCATTCGACACCTGCCAGGGCATTGGTATCTGTAAGGTAACTGTAATCTATCTGTAATGTATCTGTAATCTACAATACAGATACATTACAGATAGATTACAGTTACCTTACAGATACCAATACCCTGGCAGGTGTCGGGGAGCCACAGAACTGCTTTGGAACCATGGCAAAATAAAATAAAGAGGGTTACAGGGGTGTGTCAGGGATCATGTGACGATATTGATTAATGGCTACAATTATCCTTTGCTCCCGATGAAATCGGGAGCAAAGGATATCAACTCATAGATCAACATGCCAACTGTCATTTGACTACCAGTTTTCACCAGCTCCGGCACCGCCAAAGCTTCCGCCCTTGAAAACAACCCCATCATCCGTGGAAACATTCGATTTGTTTCCACCCAGAGTTTGGGAGGCCAGAAGGACCGTCAAATCCGATGAAGCCCATTTGTCATGCAGCAGCAGTTCCCTGGTAAATCCATTGCGAATCTGCTTCAGGTAATTGAAAAACACCAGGGCGATCACAATTAATACAGCTCCTGAGATCGTTACTGTCAGCATCGGGTAGCTTAAGCTGAAGTAATATTTAAAGGTAACAATACTCAATGCCCCAGTTAACAATCCAATACGGATCCATATAATGGACTTTTGCCGGATTCCCCAATAGATATACCCCATTGGAACCAGCGCTGTCAGTAGATAAAATAGGATTGCAAACGGAATGTCCTCGCCTGGGCTCAATTGAAGCCCCATCAGCGAAATACTCATTTCGCGCACTACAAAATAGTTGCCAGCGATATAGAAAAAGAGGAGTGCAATGGTTTTTACAATTACAAACTGGTCATCAAAAATCACATTCTTAAGTCTTGCCTGGAGTTTTTTGCCTCCCCAAAAGAGAATTCCCGAGGCGGCCATGAACAGGAAGGGCATCAAGGCCTCCACCATCCCGCCCATGCCGGTAATGATCTGGTACAATATCCAGCCAAGGAACCCAATGGCTGCTACAAGGGCCAGTAGGTTAAGATACCTGGCGGCAGCAAATGCAGCCAGCAGGAACCCTACGATGGCACAGATCATTAAATTAGCGGGATCAGAACCAAGGATTGCAAAAGCTAAAAATGACATAGCGCTGTAAATTCCGGCTTCAGTGATCCCCGACTTGTAATGATATCGATCAATAATCAATAGTTTGTCTGTAACAAACAAGATCAGAATTCCCAAAATAATTGACAGGAATCGATAGCCCGGTTCTCCAATATTACTGAATATCTGCACAATGGGTCCCATAATTGTCATCATTCCGATGAGGGAAAAGATGAAAAGCAGCACGCGCATAAAGATCGTAGGGGTATACAGTTTCGAGGCATACTCCTTCTTGATCATGTGCCACTGGTCCTGGCTGAGCAGCTTACTCTTGTATAAATCTTCGGCTTCTGAAAGAACTTTCTTCTTCTCTACTTCAGCAACCTTGTAGGCAATGGGGAAATTAATCATGGGAGAAGTGTGATTTCTTTGAAATTAAAAAAACGATGTATCCCAGGCAGGTAGCGGGGAAATATAAAGTCATGATGCTCATCTCAGCGCCCAGGTTCTCAACCATCCTTAAAAACAGATAGGTAAAGGCGATATAGGTAGTCAGACTGGAATATAAAAAGAATAAAAATTCTTTCTTTTTCCAGGTATAATAACTCAAACTTCCTGCAGCTACAAGCATCAGGATTGCATACCACAATTTATTATCGGCATCAAATATTGAAGCCAGTCCTCCCAAATAGAATAGCAGCAGCCCAAAGTTTTGATAGGTAAAGCGAAAGTGCCTTTTTATTTCCTTTTGATACAGGATGTGCTCAACGACCAACAACAATGCCCCGAGCAACGTACTGGTCAGATACAAGTCTGAAGTGATCAGCCAATCCCCTTTCGTCCAGTCAACAGGGCTGATACTGATTCCAACAGCCGCCGCAAGGGCAGCAATTCCCATCCCTAACATGGCCTTGTGATCGTACCGGTAGGCCATGAATAAAAGAATGGCAGCACTGGTAAACGAAGTCCAGTTGATGAGCAGTTCCACCAGGTCAAAATACACCTGGACGTATGTGAACAAGGAAATAATCAACAATGACACTAGGATTAGGATGTAGTCAAAATAGACCAGTGGAACGGTTACCAGGGCATTGGAATAGGGTTTGGCGAATTTGCCAATAAAGTAGAATCCTACAGCAATGGAAGCAGCAAGGAGAGTCATACAGATCAGGTGGCCCATTTCTCCCATATTTTGCCAGGCGAAATAACCGACGCCCCCGGTAAACAGCAGGATGCCCACATAGAGGATT
>DASXUZ010000217.1:0-21724 GCA_036504555.1 Prolixibacteraceae bacterium
TGAATTGGATATTTTCCACAGCATGTATCAATATTCCTCAATCGACTGCAAATTTGTATCCGAATATGATGCCATTAACCTTTTACTCAAAGAAGAAACCAGGCTGGCTATCATTGCCAGGCCATTGAACAAGGAGGAAGAAGAGTCTTTAAAATCAAAGAACCTTGCTCCTGAATCCATTCCTTTGGCCTTTGATGCTGTTGCAATGATCGTGCATGCCGAAAATAAATCATTGGCCTTAACGACAGGCCAGATTTCTCAAATCATGTCGGGCAGTATTACGGATTGGAGCCAGTTGAATCAATCTGGCAAATCAGGTAACATCGAATTGGTATTTGAGGCACAATCTTCCGGGATCATTCGATACCTGGATGAAAAATTAAACCTGAACAAAAAAGTTTCAGGGACCATTAAATTTGCCGGTGATAGTCCTAAAGTGATTGAAATGATTGCTGCCAATCCCAATGCCATTGGATTTGTGGGCTATAACTGGCTAAGTGAAAAAGAAAATATCAAAGTGCAGCAGAGGTTGGCAACAGTGAATTTAGTGGCTGTTTCAGCTTCCTCAACGGTCGGCCCTGCCGATAGTTTTGTGCCATCCGTGAGCAGTATATATAACAATACCTATCCATTAATTCGAAGGGTTTATGCCATTTATACCGACCCTTCGGCAAGCTTAGCACGCGGATTCCTGGCTCATTTAACCAGTGAACGTGGACAGAAAATAATTTTTCGTTGTGGCTTAAAGCCTGAAAGTGATTTTCAAAGATTGATTTCAATTAAAAAAGAAAATATATAATGAATCCATATAGACCAAATACTCATGAATGGTATATTATTTGTTCTAATGAATTTCAGATGACCTTATAAAAAAAAATCAAAACAGATGAAACGGACAATATCTTTTATTGTATTAATGGTTTTAATGGCTGGAATGGTCATGGCTCAAAATGTCAATGACGGTTTTGCGAAACTAAACCAAAAAGAGTACAGTGCAGCAAAGCAAATTTTTGCTGGATTACTCAAAGCAGATCCAAAGAATTCTGCTGCACTATATGGAATGGGTGAGTATTACTACTACACTGGCAAAATGGATTCTGCGAAAATATTGTTCCAGAATGGTATTGATGCCAATTCGTCGTATGGTTATAATTATGCAGGTTTGGGAAAGATTAGCTTTGCTTCCGATCCAGTGGCTGCTGAAGGTTATTTTAAAGATGCCATCAAGAAATCGAAGAAGGACGTGGGGCCTATTATTGCCATCGCCAAATTTTATTATGAAAAAACGCCTAAAAACTATACTGAAGCGCAACGTTATATTGACATGGCCATTGCCATTGATGCAAAGAGTGGTCCTGCCTATTTCCTTGATGGATTGATTGACTTTGACCAATCAAAAACCAGTGATGCCGCGCTGAATTTCGACAGGTCCATTTATTTTGACCCAAATCATCTGGAAGCATATTTGTACTCTTCACAAATTATGGCTGCTACGCGCAATTTGCCAAAGGCAGTTGAGTATCTCAATAAAGCCCTGGCGATAAATCCAAAATATTGGATTGCCTATAAAGCCTTGGGTGAATTGTATTACGACAACCGGAAGTATCCTGAAGCAATCACCAATTTTGATATTTACTTTAAAAATATAACTCCCCCTGATAGCGATATCACTCATTATGCCTATAGCCTGTTTTTTAATAAACAGTACGATCAAGCGCGTGAAATGATCGATAAGCTTTTGGTTAAAAATCCGAATGACTATGTACTACTCCGGTTAATTGGATACATTAGTTTTGAAACCAAGGACCTTGTCAATGGAAAAGCAGTGATGGACAAGTTCTTCCAACTTGTTCCTGCCGACAAGATTTTAACGGACGACTATGCTTATTATGGCAAAATGTTGAGTGCTGCAGGAAATGATTCACTGGCCATTGAAAACTACCAACTGGCGTTGAAAAAAGATTCTACACAATTTCAAATGTATGATGAGATTTCCAAATCCTACAATAAACTGAAACAATTTGAACCGGGGCTTCAATACAGCAGCCTGTACTTTAAGAAAAAGCCAAATCGGACTTCTGCCGATTATTTTAACTTGGGAAAGGCCTATTATTCCACCGGCAATAGTATGTTGGAAAAGAATGATTCGTTGGTACAGAATACCGATCCAGTAAAACATGAAGCTGATTCATTAAAACAAATTGAATATTACACAATCGCTGATTCCCTGTTTGCAAAAGTGGAGGAATTGAGTCCAACTTCCTATCTGGGGCCATTCTGGAGAGCCAGAGTCAATTCGGCCATTGACAAGGAAACCACGCTTGGATTGGCAAAACCATTTTATGAAAAGGCCTTGGAAATCATTATTTTAGATCCTGTGAAATACGCAAAGGCTATTACGGAAGTATACGCTTATCTCGGATTTTATTACTACGTAAAGGAGGATAAGGCCACTTCAATTGAATATTGGAAAAAGCTTCTTGAAATTGAGCCCACCAATGTAAAGGCTCAGGAAGCGCTCAATTCACTTGAGAAGAAATAAAATTATCAATCAAAAATCAACTAATTGCATGATTCTATTTATTGGAATTTAGAGGAAGTATATGGAGCTTTTGTTTTTTAACTTTGCAAGAATGATACTTTTGTAACAACTTTTTACTGTCAAAAAGACATTGAAAAATTTAGTTATTTGGGTTCATTTAGCTTTTATACTTCGGATAAATATCTGATAGTAAATTGTTTTTGTTGAATAATTTGATCGGAAGATCGCTGGTTTGCAAGCATGGTAGAGTTTTTTGAAATACATATTTGATTTCTGTTGCCATTTTTTAATGATTAAAATTCAAGGCTTAGAAATCAATTTAAATTTATTAGGGAGGATATCAAATGAATAATAATAGTATTGTAGCTACAGATGTACTAATAATAGGAGGTGGTCCTTCTGGCTTGGCCGCGGCAATTCATTTAGCCGATACATTCAAACAAAATGGCCAGACTCAAAGAATTTTGCTCATTGAAAAGGGAAGTTCTATCGGAAGTCATATATTGTCAGGTGCAGTCATTAAACCAGCCGTCTTCAAAGAATTATTACCCGATGTTGATTTGTCTGAAATTCCGTTCAATGCAAAGGTATTAAATGACAGTACCATACTCTTGAGCGAAAATGGATCCATCACTTTGCCATTTCATATTCCTTATATGAATAATACTGGCAATTATACCGCCTCATTGGGTCAAATTTGCAAATATTTGGCTGTTAAAGCCGAAGAAAAAGGGGTGGAGATATATACTGGTTTTGCCGTTGATGAGATTTTATACAAAGACGGAAAAGTAATAGGTGCCAAAACAAAAGATACTGGGCTGGATCATCATGGACATCAGTTGGAAAATTTCCAGGAAGGTACACGCATTGAAGCTAAAATTACCATTTTTGCCGAAGGCACCAGAGGCAGTTTGACTAAAATGCTCATTAAAAAGTTCGACTTAGATAAAGGTAGAAACGAACAAATCTACTCTTTGGGGTGCAAGGAAATATGGGTAGTTCCAAAGGGTAACATTGAGGCTGGTCAGATTTACCACACGATGGGTTATCCCCTCAACAATGATGAATTTGGAGGAGGCTTTATTTACGGATTAAATGACAATAAAGTCGCCGTAGGGCTAGTCGTTGGACTCGATTATAAAGATCCATCTTTTGATGTTCATGATGCCATGCAGGTATGGAAAACCAGCTCATTTGTCTCAAAGATTCTAAAAGGAGGTAAATTACTGGAATATGGTGCCAAAACACTTCCCGAAGGAGGTTATTATGCGATACCCAAATTGTATGTCGATAATGCATTAATTGTTGGCGATAGCGCCGGTTTGGTTACCATGCCGGCTTTGAAAGGGGTCCATTTAGCGATCACATCGGGGATGTTGGCTGCAAAGACTGCTGCCAATGCACTATCAAAAAATGATACTTCAGAAAAAAGTCTTCAGCAATATGAGACTCTTGTAAATAAGAGTGTCATTTATACAGACATGTATCCTGTCCGAAATTTCAGACAAGGATTTACAAAAGGGTTAATGGTTGGAGGATTCCTTTTTGGAACTCAATTAATAAGTGGAGGAGCAGGTTTCTCTGGCAGATTGAGAACTCATGCCGACTATCAGGCAACACAAAAGGTGAGCCAATATAAAGGAAAACCTTTCAAAGAGCGCTTTAATGGCAAACTGGAATTCGACAAGGTACTCACATTTGATAAAGCAACCGATATTTACCATTCAGGGGTTTATCATGATGAACAGCAAGTTGTGCATCTCCATATCAATGATCCTGGAAAATTTACCACCGTCAACATTGACCAATATGGAGCACCTGAACAATTTTATTGCTCTTCGGAAGTATATGAACTTCATATTAACAAATCTGGACAGAAGGAGTTGAGAATTCATGCAGAAAACTGTATGCATTGCAAAACTTGCGATATCAAATCTCCAGGCGAAGGAATTACCTGGGTAGTACCCAATGGCGGCAATGGTCCGGATTTTCAAAATATGTAATAATTTAAAAGATTAGGCAACAATGGCTTTAACAATTATAAGTTTAATAAAACAAGTTCCACTTCCCACTGAAATGCGAATGGGAGAAGATGGATTGATGGACAGGACAAAAGCAAAATCGATTATTAATATAGATTGTCAATTTGGACTGGAAGCTGGTTTACAACTTAAAAAACAGAATCCTGAAGCAAGATTAATTGTTTGCTCCATGGGGCCCGGATCATTTGAAGTGGCACTTCGTACCGCAATTTCGATGGGCTATGATGAGGCATACCTTTTATCCGACCGTAAACTTGGGGGTAGCGACACCTATGCAACAGGTCTGGCTATTGCCACCATGCTCAAACACCTGGGATTTACCAAAGATTCAAAGGAACCTTATATTATACTAGCCGGAAGGCAAACCAGTGATGGAGATACCGCTCACGTTCCCTCACAAGTAGCTGAATGCATTGGGATACCACAAGCTACTTTTGTTGAAAGTATTAAAGCAGACGGTTCGGGAAATGTAATTGCAAAAAGGATTATTGAAGGTGGCTATCAAATGATGAAATTACCCATGCCATGTGTGATTTCATTAACACCCACCGGAATTCCTCCACGCAAACCATCCTTAGGTGGTGCCATCAAAGCGCGTTCCCTGAATATTACTACTTTCGGAATTGATGATATTGGTTTGGGAACTGAGAAAATTGGGATTAATGGTTCACCAACCATTGTTGCAAAAGTCATAAATATCGTTAGCGAACGTGCACCTATAACCATGTCGGAAGGTCACAATGAAGCCTCTTTGGTGGATAGTTTAATTGCTAACTTTAAAAAAGGCGGAAATGTTTTGGAGAAGAAAGAAAGCATCATAAAAATAGATAGTGAGCGTCCTGATTTCCCGGATAAAGACTTCAGAGATGGATCAAAGGGAATTATTACCTGGGCTGAAATAACCAACGGGACGATCTCCCGACCATCACTCGAATTGTTGACTCCTGCCAGGAGCTTGGCCACACAGTTGGGCGAAGGCACCAAAGTAATGACTTTAATGATAGGAAAAAATGTTCAGCATTTGGCTCAAACACTGATTGAACATGGTTCAGATGAAGTGCTTGTAGTTGAAGACGATAAGCTTGAAGAATACCTTGTTCTTCCATTTTCCTCCATTTTTGAACAAGTCATTAAGGAAAGAAAACCTGAAATCGCTCTTTTTGCAGCAACGACCTCAGGACGTGAATTGGCTCCCAGAATTGGTATGAAAACCGATAGTGGAGTGACTGCAGACTGTACTGGGCTTGAAATTGGAGAGTATGTGGATAAAAAAGAGAAAGTGATCTATACTCCCATTCTTGAATCACGTCGTCCTACCTATGGAGAAAGTAAGCTGGCCACTATTCTTGGTTTTGTTTGTCCCCAGATATCAACAGCCCGTGCTGGTACATTCGAAGTTCCCGAACGTGTTGAGGGAAGAAAAGGTATTATTTCAACTTTCAAGCCTGTTTTAAAGGATAAGGATTTTGTGGTTGAAATTATTCAAACGGTAAGAGGCGGAGGTGGACTGCAAAATCTTTTCGAGGCCGACATCATCATCTCAGGAGGAAGAGGAACCACCAACGACAGTTTAGGCCTGATAAAAGCACTGGCTGAATCATTAAATAATCAGGGTGTGAATGCTGAATGGGCTTGCAGCCGTCCAGTGGTTGATGAAGGAGTTGCAGAATATGCACGGCAAGTTGGACAAACCGGTAAAACCATTCGTCCCAAAGTTTATATTGCTGTAGGTATTTCTGGAGCTATTCAACACATTGCTGGAATGAAAGAAGCCGAAAAAATTATAGCCATAGACCACAATCCGAAGGCAAACATTTTCCACAATGCTGATTTTGGTATTGTAGGCGAATATCAGGATATCTTACCGGAATTGATTGAAAGGGTTAAAGCAGGATTTACTTTCGGAATTGAGGCTAAAAAGATGCTGTAGTATACTGAAATCACAGTACAGAGAGAATATAGCTTAAAGCACTTAAATCCCTACCTTTGTTCTAAGGTGGGGATTTTTTTTGTGTAATAAATAATCGATTGGCAACAAATAATTTAGGTTCTTTTAAAGGAAAGTTCAATATCTCAACCATTGAATTTTATCTCCCTTAAATTACAAACTATTCCAATTTCTTATATTCTGTTTGTGAGTTCCCTGGACATGGTCACGCGGGCGAGGAGAAGCAATCTGTTGTATATTAACTATATATTTGCTTTGGCTCGCTGCCAATGACCTTATGGGTTTTATACCGAAAGTCTTCCATGTTTCATTGTGAACTATTTGCTTTGGAACGAAAAGAGATACCTCCAATGGTGATTGTACCCGAATGAAGATGGTATTGAAGGAGTGTATCTGATACTTTTCTGATACTCATCTGTAACCTTTCTGTATGGTGAGGTTACAGAAAGGTTACAGATGAGTTACACATGGGTTACAGATGATAATGACAGAGGGATAGGAACAAGGAAGGAGAATGCCTGTCTGCCGGCTCTACGCTCCATGCCCATGTTCCATGCCTTTATCTCTCCGCCCGACTTATTAGTTGTTACACAACAATAGTACGGTAGCTCAATGAATTAGGAAAATGAAAAATAAAATAGCGGATGGAGAAAGTGGAGAAAGTGGAGAAAGTTGAGGAAATGGGGAAGTGCGAAAAGGTGAAAGCTGCGGAGTTTAGAAAATAAATAAAATACTTTGATGATTTGTTTACGGGGTGAAAAACAAAAAGGTAGAGTCAATACCCTACCTTTTCTCTCTTAAACTAACTAACCTAACTAAACCTAAACTTATGAAAAAAAATGTACCACAAAGATAGGACTGCAGATTCATAAAATTGAGAATTAATTCTTAATTCTTGTTAAAGTAATTGCTAAGAAATAGAAAACGGTGAATCCACTTTCTTAAAGGAAATTCACCGTTTTAACTAAATATATTCAAACTCTATAGAAAAATAGAATGCGAGCAATTTATTTTGTGAAATAAGGAATCAGAGTTATAAATAAACCGGTAATAATGGCAGTCGTAATTACTCCCATAATATTTGCCCCTAATGCTTCTTGTAAAACTATTGCATTTGGATTTATTTTACTCACTTCCTTCTGAACAACTTTTGCAGTAGTTGGGACACAACTAACACCGGCAATGCCAATAGCAGGATTAAAGTTACCTTTTTTAATGAAAAACATCACATATCCACCTATAATCCCGCCAATTCCAGAGAAAAGCAGAGCAATGATTCCAAGGATTAACAAAGTTAAAATTTTGGGATTCAGCAATAGGTGGGCTTCACACAAAATTCCAAGCAGTATTCCCAATAAGAAGGTAGAGCCATATAAGAGCGGGCCCACAATGAATTCATGAATATGGGTCAGGTCGGACTCCCGGATAACTATTCCAACAAATAGGGAGAAAAACAGAGGTGAGGCAACCGGAAATAAAAAGCACAGGATTACACAAAGTACAACAGCAGCTGCTAATTTCATGTTTTGTGAAATTGGTTTTGCCGGTTTTGCATATTTAACCTGAATTCCTCTGTATTTTTTTGGTACCATCAATCGAATGAGATAAGGGTATCCACCATAGGTCAGACCAAGATAGAGATAGGCTACCACAGTGATCGGTACAAACAAATGTTTTGCAAGTATCAATGATGTGTATAATACCATAGGACCGTCCGCCCCGCCGACCATGGCTATGGAAGCAGACTCATTTAAAGTCAATCCCATGGCCATTGCAACAGGGATAGTTGCGAAGGTTCCCAGTTCAGCAAAAAGGGCCAATGTCATACTGGAAAATGGTCGTTGCAAGATGTAACTTATATCTATTAATCCTCCGATTCCCATAAATATGAAGCAGGCAATCAAGCCATTGCTAAACATATAGGTATAAATTGGTTGCAGAAAATCAATTTGTAAGATATTGAGCAATTGATTAATGTCGGTTACCAGTGGATCTACAAAAAGACTTCCCTGGGTTCCATCAGGCAAGAACATGATGCTTGCATTTATGGTTGCCATTCCCAATCCCATTGGAATCATTAATAGAGGTTCCAACACACCTTTCTTTCCTAGATAAACCAAGAGTATCCCCAGAAATACCAATCCAATTCGCGTAAATACAATTAATGGTTCAGATAGTGCAAGGGTTGAAAACCCCTGAAAAAGTTCAAAAAATATGTTCATAAAAAAGCGGTTTGTATGAATTTATCAGGTTGATTTATTTTTTGTGTTTTAACTGTTTCATCTCGCTATATGACTCTCTGTTCGTGGTTTTGATACTTTTAGCGGTCATACTTGAATATAGCAACCAAATAATACAAGCCACAAATAACCCGATAATAAAAGCGAGGGCATACATCAACATGATATTGTATATAATACTCATGATTTAGAATTTAGTATTGATTAACCGATTTCAATCAGGATATCACCTTCCATCACAGCATCACCTTTTCTGAATTTAATAGAGGTTACTGTACCTCCTTTATCAGAATTGATGATGTTTTCCATCTTCATGGCTTCCAAGGTGATTAGCTTGTCTCCCGATCTTACCATATCTCCAACTGCTACATGAACCTCCAGAATTGTTCCAGGAAGCGGTGATCTTACAAATCCTGCTCCTTTAGGTCCTGATGGTGAACTGGTTTTTTGTTGTGAAGGAGTAATGTCAGTCGATGGAACTACTTGACTTCTTACCAGTTTAGGTGTTTTAGTGGTTTCTAAAGACCTGTCAAATTCAACGGAGTAATTGAATCCATTGACTTCAACTTCAGCAATATTGTCATCGACGTTTTTTACTGCAACATCATATTGGTTGCCATTTATTGTGAATGAATATTTTTTCATGCCGTTGATTTATCTGGGATTTTGTCGTAATGTGTAAATTTTGGAGCTCCAGGGCGAATAAATTCTGGAAACCTTCTTTAAAGTAATGGTTAAACTTTCCATATCATGCATCTCAATCTTGTACATGTGAATAGCCAAAGCAATGGCAGCTGCTTCTTCATCGGTCATTTCATTGTTCTGTATAGGATGCAATGTTTGTGTCAATGACTCATTTTTGGCTGAGATTATTTTATCAGTGCGGTAAAGGAAGAAGATGAACAACACAATAAAAAGGATAATAAATCCCCAAAAGAGGATTTTTTGCGATGACGTTAGTGAGTCACCAACGCTTACACCAAATTGTAATATAATAAGGATCATATCTTTAATTATAATGGAAGGTTGGAGTGTTTTTTAGGTAGGTTCAATACCTTTTTCGTAGCCAGGCTTTGCAAGGCCCTGATGATCCTGAAACGGGTGTTACGTGGTTCAATCACATCGTCGATATAGCCATAGCGGGCGGCGTTATAAGGGTTGGCGAATTTTTCCTTATAATCAGCTTCAGCCTGTAGGACATATGCAGCACGTTCAACTTCATCTTCGATGGCTTCAATTTTTTTGTGCCGAAGAACTTCGATAGCCCCTTTGGGTCCCATTACGGCAATTTCACCACTTGGCCATGAATAGTTCACATCACCACGAAGATGCTTAGAACTCATTACACAATAGGCCCCGCCATATGCTTTACGTAAAATTACGGTGACTTTTGGAACAGTTGCTTCCCCATATGCAAATAATAATTTTGCGCCATGAGTAATGATGCCACCATATTCTTGAGTCGTGCCAGGTAAAAATCCGGGTACGTCAACCAAAGTAACAATCGGGATATTGAATGCATCGCAGAAACGAACAAAGCGGGCCGCTTTACGTGAGGCATTGATGTCGAGTACGCCTGCCAGATAATTGGGTTGATTTGCTACTATACCTGTTGAGACTCCATCAAAACGGGCAAAGCCTACCACTATATTTTGCGCATAGTTTCGATGAACTTCCAGGAATTCGTTATTATCGACAATGGCATGGATAACGTCCTTTACATCATACGGTTTATTTGGGTTTTCCGGAATGACCGTATTTAATAAATCTTCCAGACGATTGATTGGGTCTTTACATGGCACATAGGGAGCATCTTCCAGATTATTTTGAGGTAAATAGCTTAACAATTTCCGGATCAGCAACATACCTTCTTCCTCGTTTTCAGCCACAAAATGAGTAACCCCTGATTTTGAACCATGAACAGAAGCCCCACCCAGCTGTTCGTCAGTCACAACTTCGCCAGTTACTGTTTTAACGACTTTAGGACCGGTTACAAACATATAGGATGTATCCTTGGTCATTAAAATAAAGTCAGTTAAGGCTGGAGAATATACAGCCCCTCCTGCACAAGGTCCAAAGATTGCTGAGATCTGAGGAACAACACCTGAAGCCATGATATTACGCTGGAATATTTCAGCATAACCGGCCAAAGCAGTAACACCTTCCTGAATACGGGCACCGCCTGAGTCATTGATCCCGATTACAGGTGCACCAACTTTCAGAGCCATGTCCATTACTTTACAGATTTTCAGGGCATACGTTTCAGACAATGAACCTCCGAATACAGTGAAGTCCTGAGCATAAATGTAAATGATACGGCCATCAATGGTTCCTTGTCCGGTTACTACACCATCGCCCAGGAATTTGGTTTTTTCAATTCCAAAATTGTCACAACGGTGAGTGACGAACATATCATACTCTTCAAAACTACCTTCATCCAACAACATGGTGATGCGTTCACGGGCAGTCAATTTGCCTTTCTCATGCTGGGCCTCAATTCGTTTCTCCCCACCTCCGAGTTTTGCTTCAACGCGAAGATCTATGAGCTTTTGTATTTTATCTTGATTATTCATTTGATATTTAGCTGAATTTGATTATTTGTCAGAGCAAAGTTCCGTTAAAACGCCCAAGGTTGATTTGGGGTGTAGGAATCCAATATTCAAACCTTCTGCACCCTTTCGGCTAGTTTTGTCAATCAGCTGAACACCATTGGCCGCAACATCATTCAAAGCTTCATTTACGTTTTCAACAGCAAAAGCAAGATGATGAACCCCTGGCCCTTTTTTCTCAAGGAATTTTCCGATGGGTCCTTCAGGGTCGGTTGACTCCAGAAGTTCGATTTTGGTTTGGCCAACTTTGAAGAAGGCAGTTTTGACTTTTTGGTCAGTCACTTCTTCAACGGCATAGCATTTTAATCCTAAAATATTTTCATAATAGGGAATGGCTTCCTCAAGACTGTTGACTGCGATTCCAATGTGTTCGATATGTGATATTTCCATCTGAGTATGTATTTAATTTTGAAAATGAAAATTATAGATTTCTTTATTTAAGTGTTGCAAAAGTACACATCCAATCCTTCTTTTCTACCCTATTGCTCAATTATTCGAAAAACGAGCAATGTGTTCTATAACAGGAACAAGGATTGGATGATTAATAAAAATATAAAGTATTGATTAATATGATCTTAATAGAATATAATTGCTGTAGGAAATTGATCTTAGTTCCTGTAATGTAAAATAATTGTAAATAAAAAAGGCAGAATATATATCCTGCCTTTTTATCTTATCAATGATTTATCGATTACTATCTTTTACAAAGTGAAAATGTGAACCGTAGCGTTCAAAGGCAGCCTTTTCCAACTCGTCCCTATGAGCAGGATGAGCAATGGAGATAAGCAGTTTTGCACGTTCCTGCAAGGTCTTTCCATATAAATTAACAGCACCGTATTCGGTAACTACCCAGTGCATATTGGCTCTGGTACTTACAACACCTGAACCTTCAATCAGTGTAGGGCATATTTTTGAAACTCCTTTTGCCGTAACCGATGGCAATGCAATGATTGGTTTTCCTCCCTTGGAATGGCCTGCACCACGGATGAAGTCAATTTGGCCACCAACACCTGAATAATGTTTTGTACCGATTGAATCAGCACAAACCTGGCCTGTAAGGTCAATGGCTAGGGCTGAGTTGATGGCAGTCACTCTGTCCAGTTTACGGATAACGGCCACATTGTTGGTATGGGCTACATCCATCATGGCTACGCGTGGATTATCGTCCACAAAATCATACAACGCTTTTGATCCCATCAGGAAGCAGGCAACCATTTTGCCTTTGTCGATATTTTTATATTTACCCGTAACAATTCCTTTTTCAACCAATGGTAAAATCCCATCAGAAAACATTTCAGAATGTACACCGAGGTCTTTGTGATTTCCCAACTGAGCCAGAACGGCATTGGGAATACCACCGATGCCCATTTGTAAACAGGCGCGATCTTCTATCAGGGCTGCCGTATTTCTACCTATGGCATTCTCAATTTCAGTCAATGTAGACAGGCCGTGTGCATACAATGGAATATCATCTTCTACAAAAATATCAATCTGGTCAATGTGAATCATCGCATCTCCCCAACATCTCGGAACGTTAGGATTGACCGCTGCAATAACGATATCAGCACATTCAACTGCCGCCAATGATGCATCAACTGAAGTTCCAAGGGATACGTATCCGTGATTGTCCGGAGGCGACACCATCACCATGGCCACGTTCACATGTAAATAGCCTTCACGGATAAGCTTTTGCGTTTCACTCAGGAATACAGGAATGTAATCGGCAAAACCGGCCTGGGTTTGCTTGCGCATATTTCCGGCAACAAAGAATTGTTCCGCCTGGAATATTCCTTCGAATTCAGGATTGGCATAGTCAACTTGACCTTCGATGTGGATGTGTTGGATCTTTACATCATAAAGCTCCCCATTACGGCCTCTTTCAACCAAAGGTTTAATCAGTGTGTGAGGGGTAACTGCCACTGAACTTAAATGAACTCTGTCACCTGATTTAATTACCTTTACTGCTTCTTGAGGAGATACGTATTTAATTTGTTTCATTGTAAGAGATTTGAAAAGATTGCTTATTTTTTGATTGCGGGCAAATATAAATATTAAAATTTCAACCGACCTTGAAGCAATTCCATTTTAAAACTTATCCATATAAATGAAGGATGTTTGTAAAGTTAGTGTTAAGAACCCTGTTTTCTTGATATACAGTTATATATTTAGAATCTTAGATGTGTTTTACTCTTTATGCAAGGCCAACTTGTAGGAATGCTAAAATGGCAGTTTAAATCCCAAAAGATTATCAACTATCCTCGAAAACCGCTTTATACAATTGTTAACAGTGAACTGTTATTTACTTTTTTAGCAGTGTTAAGCCTGAAATATTTATCTTTGCCATGTTCGTTTTTCAATCGTTTGCATTCAACTTTTACAAATTAATATTCCAAAATGATTCTATTTTTTAAGACTCCGCAAAACACTTTTATCGCAGTAAATTCAATGGCTTCGTTTAATGTGGAAGATATTGAAAAGCTGATCTGGTTGTTTGGCGAAGCTGAAAAGCTTGACAATGAGATATTGGAGGGATGGTTTGTAGGTCCTCGTAAGGAGATGTTAACCCCCTGGAGTACCAATGCCGTTGAAATTACCCAGAATATGGGAATTGAGGGGATTGTAAGAATAGAAGAATATATTCAGGTTGCTGATCAGTCGGCCGGGTTCGACCCCATGCTGAAAGCTTTGTATCACCATCTGGATCAAAAGATATTTACCATCGAAAAAATGCCTGATCCGATCCTTGAAATCGGCGATATTGCCGCTTACAATGAGAAAGAAGGATTGGCACTCAGTGGAGATGAAATTGGATACTTAAATTCTGTCTCCGAAAAATTAGGCAGGAAATTAACCGATGGTGAAGTATTTGGCTTCTCTCAGGTGAACTCGGAGCATTGCCGTCACAAAATATTCAATGGTACTTTCATCATCGATGGGGTAGAACAGGAAATGTCGCTCTTTCAACTCATCAAGAAAACATCGGAACAAAATCCTAATTTGATTATTTCTGCCTATAAAGACAATTGCTCCTTTGTACAGGGACCCATTGCTGAGCAGTTCGCTCCAAAGACCCAGGATAAGCCTGATTTCTTTGAAGTAACCGATCTGGAAATGGTGCTTTCGCTAAAGGCTGAAACACACAACTTCCCGACTACCGTTGAACCTTTTAATGGCGCAGCAACCGGTACCGGTGGTGAAATCCGAGACCGTATTGCAGGAGGAAAAGGCAGTCTCCCCATTGCGGGAACAGCCGTTTACATGACTTCCTATCCACGAACCGAAGGTGCACGTAGCTGGGAAAAGGCAACCGAAGAACGCGACTGGCTGTATCAAACCCCCGAAGAAATTCTTATTAAAGCGTCGAACGGCGCCAGCGATTTCGGAAATAAATTCGGTCAACCCATTATTACTGGCTCGGTAGTAACATTTGAACATTTTGAAAATAACCGAAAATATGGTTTTGATAAGGTAATCATGCTCGCCGGTGGAATTGGATTCGCCGCAAAAAAAGATAGCCTGAAAGACGAACCTGTCAAAGGTGATAAGATTGTACTTTTAGGTGGCGATAACTACCGCATTGGAATGGGTGGGGGAGCAGTTTCCTCGGTCGCAACGGGTGAATTCAAAAATCACATCGAACTGAATGCTGTTCAACGTGCCAATCCTGAAATGCAAAAGCGTGTATACAACGCAATCCGCGCTTTGAGTGAATCAGCCAATAATCCAATTATTACGGTACATGACCATGGTGCTGGAGGCCATTTAAATTGTCTTTCAGAATTGGTGGAAGCAACGGGTGGAAAGATTGATACCTCTAAATTACCTGTTGGTGACCCTACACTTTCCCAGAAAGAAATCATTGGGAATGAATCCCAGGAACGCATGGGCTTGGTCATGCATGAAAAAGATGTGCCCTTGCTGCAACGTATCTCTGAACGTGAGCGTGCTCCCATGTATGTCATTGGAGAGGCAACTGGTGATATGCAGTTTACCTTTGAAAACTCCAAGACTGGCGAAAGACCTATTGACTGGCAGCTTTCCTACATGTTTGGCAAACCGCCAAAGACTGTTTTGACTGATACGACCCGAAATGAAAAGTTTGCTGAATTGGAATATGATTCCACTAAAATAGAACAATACCTTGAAGATGTATTGCAACTGGAAGCGGTCGCTTGTAAAGATTGGCTGACCAACAAGGTTGACCGTTCGGTGACAGGTCGCATTGCCAAACAACAATGTGTTGGTCAGTTGCAACTTCCGCTGAACAATGTGGGAGTTATTACTCTGGATTACCAGGGAGAAAAAGGATTGGCCACGACCATTGGTCATGCACCGGTAGCTGCGATGGTTGATGCCGAAGCAGGGTCAGTGCTTTCAATCGCTGAATCATTGACCAACCTGGTTTGGGCTCCGCTGACCGATCAGTTGAAAGGCGTTTCCCTAAGCGCCAACTGGATGTGGCCTGCCAAGAATGAAGGCGAGAATGCTCGTATCTACAAGGCAGTGAAGGCTGCCAGCGATTTTGCCTGTGCATTGGGGATCAACATCCCAACGGGTAAGGATTCCATGTCGATGACTCAAAAATACAAGGACGGGGTTGTTTATTCACCGGGCACAGTGATCGTTTCGGCTTCAGCCGAAGTATCGGATGTAAAAAAAGTGGTTGAACCGGTTTTAATCAATGATGTCAATTCATCGATCTATTTTATCGACTTCTCTAAGATGAACCGTTGTTTGGGAGGGAGCGCCTTCTCTCAGATCATCAATCGATTGGGCAATGAAGCTCCAACGGTTGCTGATTCTGCTTATTTCGCTTCAGCCTTCAACGTTCTTCAGCAATGTATCGAAGACAGGATCATCCTTGCAGGACATGATATTTCTTCTGGAGGTTTGATTACTACTTTACTTGAGATGTGTTTTGCTGATAACTATTCAGGAATGATTCTTGATTTAAGTGGAATTGGTGAATCAGACAGTGTGAAAGTATTGTTCAGTGAAAACCCTGGTGTCGTTGTTCAGGTAACTGATACTGCTGCTTTTGAAGCAAAATTCAAAGAGGCTGGCGTTGACTTTCAGCTGATTGGAAAACCTTCAGGAACTCGTGACTTTTCTGTTAAGAATGCAACTGAAGAGTTTAATTTTGATCTTAATTCCCTGCGTGAATTGTGGTTCAAATCATCCTATTTACTTGATAGAAAACAATCGGGAGAGCAATTGGCCCTGGAACGTTATCAGAATTACAAGAAAAATGAACTGACATACGATTTTAAAGGATTTACTGGCAAGGCCATTGACCTGGGCATTGACCTCAAACGTCGCCAGCCAAGTGGAATCAAGGCTGCCATCATCCGTGAAAAAGGGGTGAACGGTGACCGTGAAATGGCCTATGCCATGTACCTGGCCGGGATGGATGTGAAGGATGTCCACATGACCGACCTGATTTCAGGGCGCGAAACATTGGAAGATGTCAACATGATTGTATTCGTGGGTGGCTTCTCCAATTCCGATGTGCTGGGATCGGCCAAGGGATGGGCGGGCGCTTTCAAATACAACGAAGCCGCCAAGCTGGCCCTTGACAATTTCTACAAGCGTACCGATACCTTGAGTCTTGGTGTCTGTAACGGCTGCCAGCTAATGGTTGAACTTGGTTTGGTATATCCTGAACGTGCCGAGAAACCCAAAATGCTGCACAACGAATCGCATAAGTTTGAATCTGGATTTGTAAACGTAGAGATTCAACCCAACAATTCTGTCATGTTACATTCGATGGAAGGAATGAAACTGGGCATCTGGATGGCTCATGGAGAAGGAAAATTCAGTCTGCCACAGGTCGAATCGGCCTACCAGATCCCGATGAAATATTCCAATTCAGCTTATCCCGGTAACCCCAATGGCTCAAATTATAATACCGCTGCCTTGTGTTCTGAAGATGGCCGTCACCTGGTGATGATGCCTCACCTGGAACGAACATTTAAGCCATGGCATTGGCCCTATTATCCTGCTGACCGTAAATTCGATGAAGTTGCCCCGTGGATCGAAGCCTTTGTCAATGCCAGGAATTGGATCAAACAAAAAACCAGGTAACTATATTACAAAAAAACAGGTAGCACCAATCGGGCTACCTGTTTTTTCTTACTTCCAAGAATTTTAATAACTGCGAAACTGCGAAACTGCGAAACCGCCAGATTGCCAAATTGCCAAATTGCCAAATCTGATAATTGGCAATTTGGCAATCTGTCAGTGCTTTCGGGATTGTTTAAAAGGATGTTTGTGTAGATGGATCGTGAAGCTAAGTACCTGGGAAGAGAGGTCTAGTTTTGCCTGATTTGGATATCTGTAGAATCAAAGTTGATGACTTTGGAGGTGAGATGTTCTATTTTCCATCCGTTTTTTTCCATGGAAGGCGGGGGAGTTTGCTGAATTCCCAAGGTGAAATAAAACCGGCTACCAATATTTGGAGTGGATTTAAACTTCAGTTCACCTCCCAATAATTTTACAAGTCCCTTACTAATGGCCAATCCTAATCCAAAACCCCTATTTCCAACTATTGGATCTTTCCCCTTGAAAAATGGTTTGAAAATCAATTCCTGACTCTTGCTGTCTATCCCACTGCCTGAATCTTCTACGAAAAATTCGAACCCTTCATTCAATTTGCGGTATCCAAAATGAACAAACCCTTCATTGGTGAAGAAAAAGGAATTGTTGAGCAAATTCTGTAAGATATGAGTTAATCTCACCGAATCTGAATACAATTCTGTTTCTACCTCTTCTGCTCCTTTAATGAGTTGAAAGTCCAGTCGTTGACGGTGTATTCGCAGTTCAGATTGACGATAGTCCTCGTAAATGTTTTCCAAAAGTTGATTGACATTAAAATCCTTTTTTGCGATGGCAAACTGGTTCTCCTGTAATTTGGAGATATCCATGATGTCATTGATCAGTTTGAGAAAATCATTCCCATTTTTGGCCATATGTTTGGCGAATATTTGTTTCTCCTCCTTGGTGAAGGACTCATCAAGGATCAATTCACAAAATCCAAGAATTCCGTTCAATGGAGTTCTGATTTCGTGCGACATATTTGATAAAAAGGCTGACTTTAACCGATCCGATTCTTCGGCCTTCTCTTTGGCTTTTAATAAATCTGCTTCAATCACGTTTTTTCGCTTGATTTCTTTATCGATTAGAAGAAATAATAAAAACGCAGTGAGTGCTACAAAAATTCCTCCCTTGAAAGTTTGAAGATGGGTTACAACTTCTGCAGATCCAGAAATGCCCTGAATGAGCTGATCTGAAAAAAGAATCCAGAGAAAACCTGTAATAAAATAAATTAAAGTTATTTTTATAGCTATTCTAGTTTTCATTTCAATTTTTTAGGAACAAATAAATTTCCTTTAATTTTAGCTTACAAGATAATAATTTAATGATTGAATTTCAGAGTTTGGCAAAAAAAATAGTCTGAAAGCTTGTCTAGTCGAATATCAAAGATCTATCTAATAACATGAGAATATGGATTTTGTTGTCACTCAAAATGGTATTATCCCTCAGGATGAAATGAATGTCAGGCAATTTAATACCGGTCACCCTGTGTATGAAGTGATCCGTGTAGTGGATGGAATTGCACTCTTTCTGGAAGACCACTATGAGCGATTGCTTTCCTCCCTTCAGATTCGCGGACTTCAGTTTGAAATGGAATTTTCTGAATTCAAGCAAAATATAACAGAACTGACGAAAATTAATCAGAAGCAAAATGGCAATGTGAAATTTATATTGACTTCTATAGGTAAGATCAATCATTGGTTCTTCTCATACATTGCGCACAGTTATCCTACTTCAAATGATTACCAAAAAGGTGTAACAACTGGTTTGCTCATTGCTGAACGCGAAAATCCAAATGCCAAAGTTATTCAGAATACCATCCGTGAAAGGGTCGATCAGTTGATTAAAGATGAAAAATTGTACGAAGCTTTATTGGTCGATCGAAATGGAATGATTACTGAAGGAAGCCGCTCCAATGTCTTTTTTGTGAAAGGTAATCGGTTTTATACTGCGCCAGCCTCTAAAGTATTGGTGGGTGTTACCCGTCAAAAAGTGTTGGAATGCCTGGACGAATTAAATTTTACAATCATCGAAGAGGCAGTTTCAACTTCCGGATTAGGAGCAATTGATGCCGTTTTTTTGACAGGGACTTCACCAAAAGTGTTACCCGTTAATCGTATTGACACTTTTCATTTTTCGGCGAAAAATACCTTTGTTGAACAACTAATCGATAGGTATGATCTAATGGTTGAAACCTATTTAAAGGAACGCAGGCTTTAATTTGATCAATAAACCTTTCAGGGATGAATGATTGTCATTCCTGGTTTTAGGTTGATCTGACGAAGATTATTGTCGGTGCGTATCTCCAGTTTTTCTTCTTCACTATTGGTTGTTTTGAAATATACATTGTAGGCGGCAGGGTAGGGAACCAGCAGTTTTTGTTTTTCTTCAGGTGGTAGCACAATTCCCATAATGTCACAATATCCAGTCTCCTTCCACACAATGTCAGTAACCATATTGACATACAAAGTATCGGCAGATTGATTAACAATGGATATCCGTTTAAATTTCCTAGCTCTGGAATAAGCTTCATAGTTTATATCGAATATGCCAGCTAAGAAAATACTGGCAAAGTTGATGCCCACATCTCCCACATTTATGCCTGTCCGGTTTAGCCTCATGTCGTGCTGCCGCTTTATGCTTGTGGGATCAGTCAGATAGCGTGTATTGGTACAGCTACTACAAAGAAGGATGACACTCAAAGCCAGTAATATCGTTCTGTTCCTGCCCATTCAGTTAAATTTGAGAATAATTAATTGGAACGAGTAAATTTATATAAAAGCTTGAAGCCATTGCTCTAGTGCTTTTATTTTGAAGTTTCGTCGTTCCCTGATTGATTGGATTAAGGTTTCATAAAAATAACCAATTTAATAATTTTATCAAAGATTGATGAATAAAAAAAACTCCGAAGTAACAAGTACTCCGGAGTTTTTAATATATAAGGATTGGTTTTTCTATACTACTGGCGTATAATCCATTGCAGCCATCCTCTTATAGGAATTGTATCTCCATTTTGCATTTTCTTCAGAAGCGGTGAAAAGTTCATCAGCCACTTCAGGGAATGCTTTGCGGAGTGAGGTGTAACGCGCTTCTCCATTTAGGAATGATTGGAATTTCGACCAATCGGGAGCATTTGAGTCCAGGGTGAATGGATTCTTGCCTTCTTCTTCCAACAATGGGTTGTGGCGGAACAAACTCCAGTATCCACATTCAACGGCTATTTTCTCTTCGTTCTGTGTACGACCCATTGATTGTTTCAATCCGTGGCTGATACAAGGCGAATAAGCAATAATCAGTGATGGTCCTGGATAAGATTCAGCTTCGCGGATAGCTTTCAGGTATTGAGCCTGATTGGATCCCATGGCAACCTGAGCTACGTATACATAACCGTAAGTCATGGCCATTGCTCCAAGGTCCTTTTTGCGAATGCGTTTTCCCGAAGCAGCAAACTTAGCCACGGCACCAACGGGAGTTGATTTGGAAGCCTGTCCACCGGTGTTTGAATACACTTCGGTATCCATTACCAGGATATTAACGTCCTTACCTGAAGCCAATACGTGGTCCAAACCTCCGTAACCGATGTCATAAGCCCAACCGTCACCTCCAAAGATCCATTGTGACTTCTTTACCAGGTATTGTTTCAATCCCATGATTTCTTTGGCATAAACAGCTGTACTTCCTGACAGAACTTCTTTCACTTTTGCTGAAACTTCTTCGGTTTTTTCACCGTTTAGTTTGTTTTCGATCCAGGTTGTAAATGCTTCCTTCTCGGTGTCAGTTGCGCCGTTAGCCATGGCTGTTACCATGATCGATTCGATGCGGTCACGCTGTGCGGCAACACCTTCTGACATCCCAAATCCATATTCAGCATTGTCTTCAAACAATGAGTTGGCCCATGCCACTCCTTTGTCCGATTCCTTGCTTTTGCAATAAGGTGTTGAAGGAGCTGATCCTCCATAGATGGATGAACAACCTGTTGCATTGGCAACCATCATACGTTCGCCGTAAAGCTGCGTAATAAGCTTGATATAAGGAGTTTCTCCGCAACCTGCGCAAGCTCCAGAGAACTCGAACAAGGGTTGTGCAAACTGTGAATTTTTAATCGACTTGCTCTTTTCAACTACCTTATCCTTGTACGTTACTTTTGAATCGAAATGATCCCAACGTGCAATTTCGTCTTCCTGTGTACCCAATGGTTTCATGACCAGCGCTTTTGTCTTTGAAGGACAAACATCGGCACAGTTACCGCA